>NZ_JAEMGT010000122.1:0-10627 GCF_017655185.1 Rahnella sp. ChDrAdgB13
AGCACAACCTACTCAGTGGGCAGTAACAACGGGCACAAAGCTGCTGAGTTGATAATCAGTAATTTCATACCGAATCATAAGGACGGTTAGATATTGCGCAAATTTGGAAACGTTTCTGCACTCCCATCAGAGCAAATAATAGTGCAGAAACTTATTCAAATCAGTGCAAAACGTTTTTCCGCGCTACATCTCCACGCCGCCTTCACTGTGCGAAATTGCAATATCCAGCCGGTGGCCTTCCTGCGCATAACGCAGCGCATTTTCCATCAGAATAGTGAAGACCTGCCCGAGACGGAACGGATCCCCGACATAAGGACAGGGGATATCGGGCGTCACGGTGATGTCAAAACCGGCTTCCGCTAACTGCGGCCTGAGCCAGGCCACGCGCTCGCGCAGCAGTTCAGCCAGATCCAGAGATGTTTTATGAAGATTCAGCTGACCGGCATCCGCCAGCGAAAGCAAATGCAGTTCGTCAATCAGCCGGTTCAGATGCAAAAGCTGTTTCATGACCATCTGTAACTGACGCGGCTCCGGCTGAAATACGCCATCAAGCATCCCCTGCAACCGCCCTACCGCCGCCGTCAGCGGCGAACGCAGCTCGTGCGCCATCGCGACATGCGACGCCCGCAGTTCCCGCTCATAGCGGGAAAGTTGCAGCATCATGGCGTTGAAATCATCGGTAAACTGGATAAGTTCAGACGGGGCATTTTTCACCGCTTCAGCCCGTGTATTGAAATCCCCTTTTGTGACCGAACGGGCCACCTGCGCCAGACGGCTGAACTGCGACGAAAGCGGGCGCGCGGCTTTTAAACCCAAAAGCGCGATAAAAGGGATCACCACGACCACCAGAATGCCGACCATCATCCAGTCGGCAGAAGCAATCGAAGGATCCGAATAGCGCACGCCCCAGCCTTGATCCACAATCTCATGAAACCGCGCCAGATTAAGCTCAGGGTTACTGCGCAGCACCTCAAATTCAGCCCGCATTGCCGGGGACATGTGGTGCAACACCCAAACATTTTCGATGACAAAGCGCAGCCACATGCACAGCGCAATCAGGATCACGCTGCCGATTGCCAGCGTCAGGATACGGACACAAATCCAGCGCCAGAGGGACTGATAATGTGGGCCACTCATGGTTGCCTGAACCGGTAACCGACGCCACGCACGTTGACCAGCACGTTGACGATCCCCGCAGATTCCAGCTTTTTACGCAGGTTATAAACGTGCGTATCAACGACCCTTTCCAGCGCCTCGCTTTCCGGCAGGCAATGTTCAAGCAGATATTGCCGTGAGAACGGACGCGTCGGAGCGCGCATTAATGTGCTCAGCACACCGAACTCTGTTGGTGTTAAATCCAGATAGCGCGGTTCACCCGAGGCTGACCGGACAGCGGCGGTGAGGGCATCGGTATCAACATCAAGCCCCTGCCAGCACAACACGGAAGACACGGCCTCTGAGCCGGAAATCACCCGCCGGAGTACAGCCTGCACCCGCGCCACCACTTCGCCAGGGTTGTAGGGTTTGACAACATAATCATCAGCCCCGAACCGCAGCGCACCAATTTTGTCAGGCATATCGCCCATTGCCGTCACCATGATCACCGGAACGCGGCTTTCGCGGCGGATTGACGCCAGAACGTCCGTCCCTCTTATTCCCGGCAACATCACATCCAGCAGAATAAGATCAGGCTTCCACCGCTGCGCATTCTCCAGCCCGGATAGCCCGTCTCCCGCAATCTGCACCTCATAACCTTCACGTTTCAAATACGCATCAAGAACATCCGCCGCATCGACGTCGTCTTCAATGATCAGGATCCGTTTTGTTTGCATGTCTGCCGCCTTGACTGTTTCTTCATAAATCCCAGACAGTTTATTGACACTGCCTCTGCATACTCCGGTTTTCGGCGCGGCTGCAATCCGCTACGAACCATACGGTTGGGTGATGAGGAGTCACAATGATATCCAGAAAACTTATGCTGCACATTACCTGTTTCACGCTGTCCGCAACAGCGTGGCAGGCACAGGCCGGTGACGATGCGTCAGCGGAAACGTTTACGGTCGGGATGGGCGCACAAAGCGCCCCGCGTTACAGCGGATCAGATCAGCGTCACTGGCTGGCGGGGCCGGTCATTCAGACGCGGGACAACGCGTTTTTCTTCGACTCCCTGAAAGGCGTGGGGTATGACTTACAGGCAGATAACGGCCTGTATCTTGAACATACGCTGGGGTTCAGCCTGGGACGGGCGGACAGAAATTCCACCTGGCGTGATGGTTCAAATAAACTCAAAGGCATGGGAAATATCGATGCAGCCGTCAATACCGCCATCGCGGTGGGCTGGTCTGCCACGCCGTGGCTTTCATTTGAAGGCAAAGCCACCCTGCCGCTGAGCGACGGGCAAGGCGTACACTATCAGACATCCGCCACGCTCCTGCCCGTGCAAAATAACGCTGACACCGTTGCACTCCAGTCCGCGGCACTTTTTGGCGACCGGCGTTACATGAATACCTTCTATGGCGTGAGCCAGAAACAAAGCGAACGCACGGATTTCGCGCCTTATCAGGCCGCCGGGGGGTTTTATGGCGTGGACAGCAGTCTGACGTGGAGTCACCAGTTCACGCCACACTGGGGCAGCGTCGTCAGTGTAGATTACGCCTGGCTGAGCGATCACGCCGGTAAAAGCCCGATCGTTGACCAGCGCGGCGGAACCACGCTGAATCTTGGCGTGCTTTATACTTTTTAAGCATTCCCGCCGCGCAAACCCGAATTTAAAAACCGTGATCCGCTGCAAAAACACCTGCACTGAGTTTTGTTACTGTCATCCATGAACTTACGAATGAAAGTAATATATACTTCGTATGTAATAAAAATCATAAACGACACGGGAGAATCATCATGCATAAAACCCCCATCGCGACAAAACTGCCGGAAGATTACAAACAGCAAATCATTGAAGTAAAACAAAAACTACGGTCTCAGATTGGTGATGTGCAAGGGCTTTTTGATCAGGTGCGCAGCAAAATTGAATCAGAGATTGCTGCCGCCCGTGAAGAGGAACGTGCTCAGGGTTCGGCGTGGCCAGAGATCGAATGGTCAGATCTCGCCGCCGGAAAAGGATCAGAGGCGCTGATTGCGCAGGTTAAGCGCCGTGGTTGTGTGGTTGTGCGCGGAACGTTCGGGCGCGATGCGGCGCTGGCGATGGACGAGTCCATGCTCAGTTATCTGGACAATAACCATTTCGACGACGTTTACCGCGGGCCGGGCGATAATTTCTTTGGCAGTCTGGAGGCTTCGCGTCCCGAAATTTATCCCATCTACTGGTCAAAAGCGCAGATGGAGGCAAGGCAAAGTCAGGAGATCGGCGCGGTTCAGTCATTCCTCAACCGGTTGTGGAAATTCAACAGCGAAGGAAAAGTCTGGTTTAACCCCGATATCAGCGTCATTTACCCTGACCGGCTCCGCCGCAGACTGCCGGGAACGACCTCCAAAGGCCTCGGCGCGCACACTGACTCCGGCGCGCTGGAACGCTGGTTATTGCCTGCTTATCAGAACGTCTTTCGGAATATTTTCAACAATCGCTTTGACGAATATGACCCGTGGGATGCGGCGTTCCGGCCAGATGTGAATGAATATGACGTCGCTGATACCACAAAATGCTCCGTATTCCGCACCTTCCAGGGCTGGACGGCGTTGTCTGATATACAAAGCGGCCAGGGCGTTTTGCACGTTGTGCCGGTCCCGGAAGCGATGGCCTACATGTTGCTTCGCCCGTTGTTAGATGACGTACCCGAAGATGAATTGTGCGGCGTCGCGCCGGGCCGGGTTTTGCCTGTCTCAGAGAAATGGCACCCTCACCTCATTAACGGCCTTTGCAGCATTCCGCAATTACAGGCCGGAGACTCTGTCTGGTGGCATTGTGATGTGATTCATTCGGTTGCGCCGGTTGAAAACCAGCAAGGATGGGGAAACGTGATGTACATTCCGGCAGCGCCGATGTGCGATAAAAATCTGGCGTATGCGCACTCCGTACACGACGCCCTGAAACAGGGAACTTCCCCTGCGGATTTCCCGCCAGAACATTATGAAATGAACTGGAAAGACCGGTTCCGGGATACCGATCTGAATAAGAACGGCCTTCAGGGCTTAGGGCAGGACGCCGCGAAGTAATCCCATTCCCATTCAATGCAGACCTTGCGTTTAAGGTCTGCATTGTCCCCCCGAAACAACGACCATCTGATGCCCGCAAACCCCATAAGCGCAAAGCCAACGGGTAGGTTCAGGGAAAAAACGTGATGATTTACGATTAGCAACGCAACATTGCTTTCTTCTACGTGGCCGAACGCTTATATACATGAAACACCAACGCACATTCTCCCTTAACGTGAGGCCATAATGACTGACAGCCGCTTAATTGTGAAAAAACCCCTTCCGCCGTTTACGCGTGAAAGCGCCATCGAAAAAGTCCGGCTTGCCGAAGATGCGTGGAACAGCCGCGATCCGCAGCGCGTCAGCCAGGTGTATTCTGCCGATACGCGCTGGCGCAACCGCAGCGAATTCGTCACGGGTCAGGCCGGTGTGGTGGAATTCCTGCAACGTAAATGGGCAAAAGAGCTGGATTACCGCCTGATTAAAGAGCTGTGGGCGTTCGACGGTGAGCGGATTGCCGTGCGGTTTGCTTACGAATGGCACGACGATTCCGGCAACTGGTTCCGCAGTTTTGGCAACGAAAACTGGGCGTTTAACGCGCAGGGGCTGATGTTCGAACGTCACGCGTGCATCAACGATTTACCCATCGCTGAAGCCGACCGCAAATTCCACTGGCCGCTGGGCCGCAGACCTGACGATCATCCCGGCCTGAGCGAATTCGGGTTTTAACCGGCCGCCGCCCGGTTCAGATTGTCTTCGCGGACAAAATCGATAAACGCCTGCAAAGGCGCGGGGATCAGGCGGCGATCGTTGTAATAAAGATAAGGGCCTGAAAACGACAGCCACCATGGCTGCAAGATGGGCTCCAGCTTACCGCTGACAATGGCGGGCGCCAGCCACTCTTCGAACAGGTAGATGATACCCGCGCCCGCGATAGCGGCTTCCACGGCCAGATCCACCGCACCGCCGACGCTCACCACCAGCGGGCCGCTCACCTGCACGCTGAGGTTTTCGCCATCGCGCTCAAATTCCCAGTCCGGCATATTACCGCTGGCATAACGGCCACGCAGACAGCGATGCTCAATCAGATCCCGCGGATGTTCCGGCCTGCCCTGCGCGTCGAGATACGCGGGAGACGCCGCCGCCGCATAACGCTGACGGCGCGGCCCGATGGGAAGCGCCACCATATCCTGCTCAAGACGTTCGTCGTAACGAATACCGGCGTCGCAGCCGTCGCGAAACACATCCTGCACATTACTTTCCGCAATAATTTCCAGCTGGATATCCGGATAACGCCGGAGGAATTCCGGCACCAGCGCAGGCAAAACCAGCCGCGTAGCGCTGACAGGAACGTTCAGCCGCAGCGTGCCGCCGGGGGTATTGCGATAACGGTTAAGCGCATCCAGCGCGGCATTCACCTCATTCATGGCGGGCTGCAAACGTTCGATCAGCGCCCTGCCGGCTTCGGTCAGCACCACTGTGCGGGTCGTCCGGTGAAAAAGCCGGATGCCGAGCTGCTGTTCTGCGCGACGCACCGCATCACTGAGCCGGGACGCATTGCTGCCGGTGACGCGCGCCGCCTCACGAAATCCACCGGCTTTCGCCACTTCAACCACTGCGTGCAACAGGGCGATATCCATCGACATTGTGCGGGACCTCGTACAGTTTGTCCTGATTTTACCGGATAGTTGCACAACCAGCGCCCCGCTACAATCAGTGAACATTCACAGAGGAGAATTCCATGTCAAAGCCTTCCATGACTTATCGCCTGGGCGATCGCGAAGTAGGACGCTTAGGTTACGGCGCCATGCAACTGGCGGGACCGGGCGTTTTTGGCCCGGTGAAAGATGAAGCGCGGGGCATTCAGGTATTGCGTGACGCCATCGCCAGCGGTGTGAATCATATCGATACCAGCGATTTTTACGGCCCGCATGAAACCAACCGGCTGATCAAAAAAGCGCTGCATCCGTACCCTGACAATCTGTGTATTGTGACCAAAGTCGGCGCGCGCCGTGATGAAAAAGGCGGCTGGTTACCGGCTTTCAGCCCGCAGGAACTGACGCAGGCCGTGGAAGATAACCTGCGTAATCTGGGGCTGGAAACAATAGACGTGGTGAATCTGCGCAGCATGCTCGACATTCATCAGCCGAAAGAGGGTTCACTCGAACCACAACTGGAAGCGCTGATCAGACTGAAAGAACGCGGTTTGATTCACCATATCGGCCTGAGCAATGTCACGGCAACTCAGGTCGCTGACGCGCAGAAACTGACGGCAATTGCCTGCGTTCAGAACATGTATAACCTGGCGAACCGGCGCGATGATGCGCTGGTCGATACCCTTGCGGAACAGGGCATTGCGTATGTGCCTTTCTTCCCGCTGGGCGGTTTTTCACCGTTGCAGTCCACGTTGCTTGATGAGGTGGCCGCCACATTGCAGGCCACACCGATGCAGGTCGCGCTGGCGTGGCTGCTCAAACGTTCACCGAATATTTTGCTGATCCCCGGCACGTCGTCGCCGGAACATTTACAGGAAAATCTGGCGAGCGCGACGCTGCAATTGTCCGAAGACGTGATGGATAAGCTAAACAGAATATAAGGCCAGCCGTAAGGTAAGCCTTTCATCAGTGGCTGAAATAGCGTCTGACCGTGGGTAATATCTAAAAACCATATCTCAGCCACGCAAAAAGCACGTTGCCGTTATTGTAAGTTCCGGGGATGTAGGTGAACTGCAAATTGACGTTTTTATATCCCGCAGAAAAAAGTGGGAATAAGAATGGCAGCGGTACGTAATTAGCGAAATCCTGACGGGCGGTAATTCCGCCCGCTAATCCCAGCCCAAGACGGACATCCTTACTTTGCGTGAAATACCCTCCCTTTTCCCACCCGTAACCGGCGGCGGGTTGCCACTCGCGGTGGGAATCCTGAAATACCATCGCAAAGAGTCCACTCCAGTTTCCCTCTTCTGTATAGCGGGAAACGCCAATCCCGCCACCCCACGGCATTTCATTATAATGATCTGTTTTATGCTTATCGTACGTCAGCCGGTTATGCCAGCTTAGAAAAGGAAGATAGACATCGGTATATTGCGGTTCATTCCAGGTCAGGGAAACATCGTCTTTAAAATCTTCCCACAGGCCCGATACTCCGCTTCTGTTGTCGCCCGTGGGGTTAGCAGCCACTGCGGGTATCGTGCAGGCAATGCCTAACACCATCATGATTGAATTGAGTTTTTTCTTTATTATCATCCGTCCACCAGAGTTTGCTGAGAGCACTATTTCAGTCAATGATAGCTCATCCTCCGGCAGGGACTTTTATTGTTAATCAATAAACCTCAATAAAATCAGAAGTGCATTTTTACGCCTGCTGCCTTGCGCGGGTGGCCTCCCATTTCCCCGGTTCGCTTTTATCCGGCGTTTGAACAATCATATTAGGCAGCGCCATTTCAATATCCTGCTCGATAAGCTTCTCGATAATACGGATATTGATTTCCTGCTGAATATCCATGTATTTGTTGTAGTCGGCTGTATTGACGATATGAACCACTTCGATATTCAGGCGGTCTGTGCCAAACCCAAGAAGGTGCGCACGGTCGAATTTAGTTTCACCCACATCAATAATAATGTCTTTGACCATATCGCCGATATTACGCAACTTCTCCGGCGGCGTATTAATCGCGACACCAAAATTGAATACGATACGGCGCGTCTGCATTCGCTTGTAATTATGCAACGTTTGCTGGAGCAAAATGGCATTACCGCAGACGATCTGCTCACCGCTCAGGCTGCGTATTCGCGTGGTTTTCAGGCCAATATGTTCGACCGTTCCGGCGACATCATTAAACACAACAAAATCACCAATTTCGAAAGGTTTATCAAAACCGATGGAGAGTGACGCGAAGACGTCGCTGAGAATGGTTTGAATGGCGAGCGCGATGGCGATACCGCCGACGCCCAGGCTGGCGACCAGCGCGGTAATATTGACGCCCACATTCGCCAGAATCGACAGCAGCATCACCGTCCACACCACCGCGCGGAATATCAGACCGGTGATCACCAGCGTAACCGGGTTTCTGTGCATGCGGGGCTGACGCATAAGATCGCGTAACCACGAAACGACCGCCTGATCCAGCCACAGCGCCATCTGGAAAGCCAGAACCAGGAACCACGCGTGGGTTATCGTGCTGTAGAGATGATCGGGAAGATTAACGAACCGCAGGCTGAACAAAAAGGCTGCGATAAAAATCAGTAAGTTGCTTGTCCGGTTGAGAATTTCGCCGAGCACAAACCGTATTCTGTGGCTGGCCTGATTCACCTCCCCCCAGCTTTTTACGCCTTTGCGCAAAAATGAGAGCACCCAGCTCAGCAGCCAGTAAGTAGCAAACGTCACAATCACCATCGTCGCGACGCCTGTCCAGAACTCCGGCGTCATCACCAGCGTGATGAAATCGAAATGTGATAGAAAATTCATTTTCCCTCCCGGAATTAACCGCAAACTACCAGTATAGGGAACGCAGACGCGCGGGCTGACAGAATCGGAAAGTTCGGTAAACAGAAGCAAAAACTGAAAAAGAAGAAACATTGCCGCGTCGGCGTGATCTATCATCAATAGGTAAGCTGCGATTTGCCCGGTTGACTCTGCGTCCAGTCGTGAGTCCAATGTTCTGAAAAACGTTCAACTGAGGTGCTTAATTATGAAAAGAGCTTTAGTGGTGGGTTATATGTCGTTCGTTTCAATTGCATTGGTCGCAGCGCTGATCATTGGTGCCCGCAACTAAGTGCGGTTTTTTTTATCAGGGCCAGCAGGACGCTGACAGCGTCCGCCGTAAAAAACATAAGCCATCCTGCGAATGACGTTATTTTGCAGAATGGCTTTTTTATTGCCTTCATCCCCGCGCACGGGTTATGCCACGTCTCCCGCGCCCTTCGCCATAACGACCTGCTTACGCAGAACAGTCATCGCCTCTTTGTATGACATATCTTTGCGGAATAACCCTGCGGTGCCGAGAACAAACAGGTCAATTTCCGTGCCGAGCTTTTTTACCACCTCGGGAGAAATAGCACCGTCGATGGCGATGAGCGCATCGCTCTTATTTTCATTCAGCATGGTCCTGAGCCGGCGGACTTTGCTGAACGAGCTTTCTATAAAAGGCTGCCCCGCAAAACCCGGATTCACTGACATCACCATGACTACGTCTACCACGTCGAGGATTTCCTCCAGAATATTCAGCGACGTGCCGGGGTTAATCGCCACGCCTGCTTTGATGCCGCGGCTGCGGATATTGCCCAGCGTCCGGTGCAAATGGATTGGCGCTTCGGCGTGGACATAAATAATGCTGCAACCCAGATCGGCAAAACGCGCGATGTAAGGGTCCGGGTTCGTGACCATCAGGTGGACGTCATAAGGTATCGTCGCCAGCTTCGAAACGGCTTTGATATCTTCCGGGCCGAGCGCAAAGTTCGGGACAAAATGTCCGTCCATGACGTCGATATGGAACATCGCCGCACCGGCCGCTTCAAGGCTGGACAGTTCCTCACCCAGACGGGAAAAATCCACGCACATCAGCGACGGGCAAAATTGCGTGGTCATTGCTGCGCCTCCTCGATGGCGGTGATCATCTCCACCCGTTTCTGGTGGCGTCCGCCTTCAAATTCAGCATCCAGCCACGCGTCGATAATCATCTTTGCAAGCTCAGAACCGACAACGCGTGACCCAAAGGAAAGAATATTGGTGTTGTTATGTTCGCGGGACAATTTCGCCGAATACGGCTCGCTGCACACCACCGCGCGAATGCCGTGAACTTTATTCGCCGCAATGGAAATGCCGATCCCGGAACCACAAAATACAATCCCTAAGTCGGCTTCGCCTGAAACCACCGCGTCTGCCACCGCTTTGCCGTATATCGGATAATCCGTGCGCGTATTCTCATCAGCGCCTTTATCTGTCACCGTCATGCCCCGGCTAATTAAATGCCCGATGATGTCCGCTTTGAGAATAAACCCGACGTGATCACAGCCAATTGCAATATTCATATTTCTCCCTTCAACCATTAACAATAAATAAAATGAAGCGGTGGACAGGGGGAATAATTCCCCCTCACCTTCGCTATACGCTTTCGAGACAATCCTGCAAATTCGATTTAATGAGCGTGACGTGCGGGCCGTAAATCACCTGAACACCTTTGCCTTTTCGGATCACGCCTTTTGCGCCTGAGCTTTTTAGCAGCGCGTCATCCACCTGATTTTCATCCAGAACCGTGATACGCAGACGCGTGGCGCAGCAGTCGACATCCGAGATATTGGCCGCGCCACCCAGCCCGGCGATAATGGTTTGCGAAATATTGAGCCCGTCCCCGTTCAGCCCACCGGTATTATTTTTCTGATCGCGCGCGGCGAGATCCTGCCGGGTATAAAGGGCTTTGTTGAATAAATCGGATTTAGATAAAAGCTCCCCTCGTCGCCGACTTCCTCAGGTAATCCGTACA
>NZ_JAEMGT010000123.1:0-19903 GCF_017655185.1 Rahnella sp. ChDrAdgB13
CGACGTTGCCGCGCAGCTCGCGCGCTTTTGCTGTCAGGGTTTGCAGGTTCATTGTTGCGCCTCCGTTGCTTCGGTAGCTATTTTCTGAATGAGCGTAATCAAATCAATCAGCAATGAGCGTTCTTCTGGCTCGTCGAGAACCATAGCAGCGGTGGCAAGTGAACTAACCCCAATAAGGGCGCTTTCAAGAGCGATAGCATCACGCATGGCGCACCTCCACAGGCAGACGGCCAGAAAAAACCATCACGAAACCGACAGGCGACATTGAGCGGGCTTCACGTTCGGAATTAGCGGTAATGTGAACAATAGCGCTGCCAGTGGCGCAGAGAGCCAGAAAGCGGAATCGAAATTTAGGGTGATTTTGGGTAGGGGTTGCCATCATGATGATGATCTCCGTTTAGTTTTAGGAGTCACCACCTGAGTTTCCACGCTCATGATTGGTGGTGACGCTGATAGGGGTGGAAATACCGGCCTAAACGGATACCGGCCAGCCCGAAAGCTGCCCTACCAGCGCCACCATTGATTTTGCACGGATTGATACCGCTGAATATGGGGTGCTGATATTACGACAATAAAAAAGACGCTATAGGCGTCTGTGTCGCCGTTTAGTTCTCCGAGTTTCCACGCCCGGCACCTGATTTTGCAGGCGCAAACAAAGCATAACCGCACTTTGCGTATGAGAGCAAGCGCCTTTTCTACTTTGTTATTGTGACATCCAGATTATAAAAATAACTATCAGCAGCGCAGCCACCCAAAGCATTGCCTTTTTATTTTCAGAACTGAGATGCGATTTTTCATGTTTTACTTGGTCTTTTCTCGCCAAAAACTCCTGCCTGGCGTTTAACTGTTTATAATTTTCGCCAATCTTTATTAGTTCATCGGCTCGAATTTTTTCGACGGATTTTTTAAAATCTGAAACCCACTCAGAAGGCGCAATATTATCCTTTTCAATTTTTAACTGACGACAGAAATTATTGCGCATTTGTTTAGCTGTCACCTTGGGGTCAATAGCTATCGCATCTACGCAACATTGCAATGCATCCTCTACTCTCCCCATATCACCCAAAACGACAGCCTTTGCTTTCAATGCAATAGCGCCCCAAGACAGGCCATGAAACATGGTTCCGCAACACTTCAATACCTTATCCATAGAGTTTAATGCTATCTGATAATTTATTTCATTTTTGTCATGTAAAACAAAAAATGTTGGTAAAGAATCAATAGATGATAGTGATGCAAACTTTACAATATCCATATAATAATCAGACCTATTAATGATAACCCCCTCGTCATCAATAGCATACGCCCCAAAGTTCAGTTTAACTAAAAGAGTATCGCTATTAGGCGAAAACAAATATTCATTAGCCACTCCCCACTCTGGATTTATTGTAAAAACTCTCTCCAGAGTTTCTGTATTCAGCTTAATAAACTTCCCTGCATCCGGGGATTTCGAATTGGCTAAGTGTATATAAAAGTATTTTCCAGACGGAGACAGTTTATAGTTATGCTCAAGGGCACCAAATCTGATAGTCTTCTTATTATCTCCATTCGTTATAGTAACGCTAGTTGTTAGCGTCTTCCTTCCATTCCGCACCGAAACTTTAAGCATCATACCCTCGCAATATTATCCAAATTTTGAGGGCATTATGCCAATCGGTGCATATACTCACCATATACCAGTTAAGGTTACCGTCCCCCTATTCAGTAACTTTGCCACGCATTTTGGCTTTCCGTTCATCAGAAAACGTATCCAGCCCCCTCACCTGGCTTTTCTTCTCCAGCCAGCCCTCAACCTCACTGCTATACCAGAAGTTGCGCCGCCCAAGCTTGAAGGGGAGCGGAAAAGCCTCACCCTTGTCTTTCAGGAACGCATAAAACGCAGAAGTTGAAGCGTAGCGAAGACGCGCCATAACTTCATTTGTGAGCATAATTTCACTTTGAGTATCGGACATAAGCCCTCCCATTGAACTGAATTTAATATAATACAAATGAATATAAAAACATCAAAACACCATCAATCACACATAAAAAAAGACCGGTTTTAGCCAGTCTTTCAGATAGATAAATTAACACTAGATAGGCATTACCCAACCAGCCTTAGCCCCTTATCCCCGCTAGTTTCCAGTATTTCTCCACGCTCCGCGGCTTCGACAAAATCCCCCCACCACTCCATCATTACCCGCCGCTTATCCAGATAAGTGGTGCGATTGTAAATATTGCGAATTGCATTGCCGCTTTTATGCGCCAGCGCGGCCTCAATTACATCAGGATGAAACCCTTCTTCGTTTAATATCGTTGAAGCCATCGCCCGAAAACCATGCGGCATGACTTCCCCGCGAAACGGTGAACTGCCAATTATGCGGCTCAGGTTGCCTCTGCTTATCGGTACATCAGCGCGAATGAGGGAAGCAAAGACAAATCGCTCCCGCCTCCACCTTGCCGCCTCAGTGAGCAACCGTAAGGCTGCGCCGGACAGAGGAACTGTGTGCTCTCTTTTTCCCTTCATCCGCTCTGCAGGAATCGTCCATAGCGCCCGATCAAAATCGATTTCGGCCCATTCCGCCCGAACGGATTCCATTGGCCTAACCATCGTTATGATCTGGAACTTGAGGCAAAGAATCATCAGCGGCGATTTATCCACGGCATTCCAATACTTAAGAAATGCAGGAAGCCGATGTTTATTGAGGGCAACAAAGGGAGTTACCTTAACTGGCGGGAATGCTTTGTGTATTTTTATAAGGTTGTTTTGCTCAATAATTCCGGTGTTAACTCCATAATCCATCACGCAATTAATACAACTGATTAACCGCATACGCATGTTAGGGCGGTCTTCATAGGGTTTTAGTGACTGGATAACATCGACAGCTTTCACGCTGCCGATTTGGCGATCTCCCATAATTTCTACAATATTTTTTACCAGGGTTTTGTTAGAAAGCCGGGTACTTAATCTGATACCGCTGCTGTTCTTCATGGTTAACCAGTCCTCAGCCACGGTGCCAACTGTTTGTGAGTATTTTTTTAGATTCTCAACCTTCTGTTCTTTCTTCACTTCACCAGGATCTATACCTCTGGCAAGGAGTTTGCGTAATCGCTCTCTTTCTGCTCGTGCCTCGGCAAGCGAGAACTCCGGGTATTTTCCTATGGTGAATGTCTGCCGTTTATTCGTCACTGGGTGAACATATCTAAGCCGCCACGATTTGCCTCCCGATTTAGCAACAAAGAGCACTAAGCCGAACCCGTCAAAAAGGGTGTAATCCTTTTCCTGTGCTCTGGCATTCTTCACCTCGGCATTGGTCAGCGGTCTAATCGTCATTTTTATTTACTCCTCTAGTGCTCCGTAAGTTAGTCCCTCGCATAGTCCCTAATTTCACGGTTTTACCCGTAAACTTCCGAAGGAGGGCAAACTAAAAAGGACAGTTAAAGCCCCACGGTTCGCGGTTTCTGTCGGGCGAAAAGAAAACATACGGAATTCAAAAAAGGCAGAATGCCAACAATGTCAAAATACGTGGCGGAGTGCATGACAAACAGGGAAATACGGTTGAACTTATCTCCGTACTTACGCAGCCCGCGGGTCAGCGTCTTTTTGCCGTCGGTGGCAATATCGGCATCGACCTGCATGGTGCTGTTATTGCCAATCGCAGCAACCAATCCCTTGATGGCATATTTGATATAACCCTCGAGTGTCGCGTCAGCCGCGTCGGTTCCCACAACTTCGGAGAACTCAGTCACGTCACGACCGCGACGTTTAAAGGCTTCTTCGGTCGTTGAATACGGGCCGTATTTCCACGGTGCTTTCACGCCAATCGCTTCACCTGCGCCGATTTTTTTGTTTTCCACAGTATCCGTAGACGTCACATCGCGGAATTCGATGTTACCGCCCACCTGATAGAAGGCGCGTTTTTTGAAATCCCCTTCGATCATTTCGTTATCAAGAATGATGGCGCCATTTGACGCCGCGTTGAACACATCGAGATTATCCTGACGACGCTCAAGAAAGGCGGTTTGTGCCAGATCGTCATAAATAACCATATCTGTGTTGGTTGTGGTTTCTGCTGTCATGAATGTTCAGTCCTTATTTCGGAAGTCGTAGATAGGCCTGCTGGCCGTGTTTTTGAAGGAATTCGCTTTTTTGGGCAGACGACATTTCGGAGCGTTTCAGCCCGGCGTTGCTGCCCCCACCTTTATGCGCACCTGCTCCGGTGCCTTCGGCCTGCGGGAAAAGGTGGGGCGCACTGTCTTTCAGAGACTCAGCCCACTCAACCGGCGAAAGCGGAGTTTTACCGTCCTTACCGAGAATGGCGTTTCCATCAGCATCAGCCGCCACGGCATTGCCTTCCTCGTCAATGCGAAAGGTGCTGCGCGCACGTAAAATCAGGTCATCGGTGGCCGTCGGAAGGACACCGGCTTTAACCCCGGCTTCGCGGACAGCGTCATTGAGCACCCGATCACGAAACTTGTTGGCGAACGCTTCGGCCTGACCGGCGCGATCGTTGGCGGTTTTGATTTGTTTTTCAGCATCCGTACGCATACGTTCGGTGCGCTTCTCGAGCACCACGTCGAGTTTCCCGTCGGCGATCAGCTTTGCCTCTTCATCGTCGGAAAAACGCTGCAGGATGGAACGAACAGAATCGGGGTCGATTCCGTCGAAGGTTTTTAACGTCTCGGTGGCTTTTTTAAGTTTCCCGAGCAGCTCGTTATTTTTATTTTGCAGACCGGTCACCGAGTCATTAACCCGGGCATCGATAATGGCCTGCAGCTCTGGTGTGATTTCAGGCTCATTGCCACCACCATTACCGCCCCCTTCACCACCGCCCTCACCGGCCGCCGCGTAATATTTAATGAACAGGTTACGAAAAAGCATAATTTCCCCTCGGGATTGTGTTGCGGGGCTTTGCCCCATAAAAAAGCCCCGGCAATTGCCAGGGCGGATTGTGTAGAAATCAGGTTCAGTGGACGCCTGCACGCTCAAAGGCAGAGGCATCTTTCTGTTTAAGCTGTGCCAGCGTCAGGTAAGTCCCGTCAGCGGTGTAGAACTGCGCCAGTTCCAGACCACCCTCACGCATGAGCTTTGCCCGCGTCGGGCCAAGAATTTCATCCTGACGGCCGGGGCGCTGACGCTCTATCCATTTCTGATAGGTAATTTTCGCCGGTAAGTCACCGCTGAGCGCCTGCTTTTCGTTACCGGTCAGGTCATCAGGCAAAAGCCCCATTTCCTGCCAGCTTTTAAAGACCAGCGTATACAGCGAGCGACAATGAAAATGCAGTTTACCGGGGCCGTCTCCCCACGGAATATCGTGTTTTACCGGCTGATTATCCGGGGTGAACAGCAACCCGTCGCGAAGGCGGCACGGCGGCGAGGTTTTATTATCCAGCGTGGAGAGCCATTGTTTGGCCTTGATCAGATGGTCGTTTGAAACCGCAATCTGCTCACGCACGACACTGGCAGCGTGCGCTAAAGTGCTGTAGCCAATCGCAGCCGCGTTAGACTGGCTTCTTTGCAGTGCCCCGTCCTTAAACGACTTCGCTTTCGTGCCACGTACGTCGCGCGCTATCTGGTCGGGGGCTTTGCCCTGAGCTAACCCCGTACGCACGGTATTCACGATACGCGCGAAGCGGTCCGCCTCGAGCTTATCTGTCCACCCCCTGAGAGTGTAACCGTGGAAAGGTTCGGTAACCGTCTTGGTATACGCTGCGCCCGCATCCACCTTTTTCAGCAGTCCACGCTTACTGACCACCTCAGGCAAAAGCGATTTCATCAGGTCGAAACCGAATCCGGCCTCATATTCTGTGAAATCTTTCAGCACCTGCCCCAGTTCTGAAAAAAAACGGGTCACTGCTTTTTGATTGATTTCACGAACCGATTTTAACACCCTGCTGAGAGACTTCACCGACTGTCCGCCTGTTGGCAAATCCTCAAGCGTCACCAACAGCTTTACCGCCAGGTCTGCATCATCAGCACTGAGAGATGAAAGCAGGCGTTTCACCCCCCCTGACTCATACCGCGTCAGGTAAACGCGGTGGGCGATCAGTTCGTCACGCAGCCGTGCGTTTATTGTTGTCATCGTTCAGTCCGATAAAATTGGGCGCGTTGTCTCTCAGGGTCTGAATCACGTCGTCCGGATCGTCCGCCGGGTCGATGATGTCCAGTTTTTGCAACGTGCGGATCAGATCACTGTCGCGTATCGCGCCGGACTGCCAGGCGCTGACGATAGCGGTTATCATGCCGGAATCGGCCACCTTGCTGATAAACTCCTGGTTAATCGCATAGCCCCAGCCGCCGGAATTGTCGCCGATGTAGCGTGCGCACCAGTTCAGCGCCCGCGTGTAAGCCTCGGAGACGTTGGAGACGCAGATACTCAGAAGAGACGTCGAAGCGCTTTGTTCGCTGTCGGCCTGCGTGGCGGTCTTCACCACCGCGTTTTGTTCAATCAGCCGGGCACCGAGCGCCACCATGTAATCACGCTTACTGTCCATCGCCTCTTTTGCCAGCATGTTTGGCTGCGCCTGCGCATAACCAAAGGAGCCATCTTTAGGCAGCATCAGCGGGTTGCGGGAACCGACCTTAACGCCCGTTTTTTCCAGATGATCGCGCCAGCCGGTATCAAGCCCGGACATCCACGGCTGTACCTGTCCGCAAAACCACACGCTGTCCTCATAGTCGGCGCTGTTGCGGTAGTGTCCGAGGTTTATCTCAGCCAGTGCAGCCAGCGGCGGCTCGTCGAGCGTCTGGTCGTTATTCTGAGCGCCGATAAAGGTGAACGGGATTTCATCCCACGGCTTATTCGCCGCAAAAGCACGGGGGATGGTAGTAGAAACAATCGAAAACGCGCCGGTATCCTCGACGCCAGCACGTTTCCATACCCGGCAAACGAACGCGCCTTTTTCCAGCGCCAGTTCACGGTACTGCACCCGCTCTTTAAACCCGAAGCCGTCCGGCTCCTCGACGCACTCCCGAAGCACCACCAGCACCAGTCGCGTGCGCCCGTTGATGGTCTGCGTGCGCCAGTTGATGATGTCCTCTGTGCGGTAGACCACGATAATCGGCCTTTCACCGTCGCTGGCATAATCGACATACAGGCCTTCACGCCCCGTTTCGAGGACGTTCTCGAGCACAATCTGAGACTGCTGATAAATGCTGGTACCGGCACCGTCGGCATTCTCAATCAGACAGGCCAGCTTTGCCGGAGCATTCATCGTGGGCACTTTACGGAAGGCCATGCCGAGCATGCCGATTTTCGTGTTGCAGGTGATCGGGTAAAACACCGCGCGCATCCTGTAGTCTTCGTTTCTGTGGCGGTTGCGTGCGGACCTGTCCGTCGGATCGAGTTTGGGTAAATAGGTATGCCCTTCCCGTTTAACCGCCTCGGCGCCGCTGCACACGTCACGCGCCATCTTCCACAGGGGCATTGCCGCCCTGTGTTCAGGACGGGCAAAAGCAATGTCGTAAGTTTCACTCATCAGAATGTCGTATCCAGTTTGATTGAATAGGCAGGTTTGTACGGCGAATGGAGAACACGGTAGCGGGTGGCGTCCCAGTCGTGATCTTCCTGCGTGGTATCCACGTCGTCCGGATTCTTCGAGTCGCGAACCAGCGTAGGCACGCGGCTGATCCAGCCCCGGCAGTAGTCGAAAACATAGAAACCAGGGTTTTCAGGCATACCTGATTCCTTGGTTTTCCCCTCCACCACGGCCTCAAGCATGTCCGCAAAAAGCGCGGCGCCATTGATGCGCGAGCCGGGACTTTTGTTGGCTGCAATCCAGTTAACCCCCTGTTTTTCCATTTTTTCAGCAATGGAAAGCTCTTCATCGGAGGTGTTATAAATCGCGCCATCAGCAGGACCGGGCACCACGCGCGAACAGATACCGGGCATGATATTCATCTGCCCTTTTCCGATGGTTTCCTCAGGCTGTTCAACATCTTCACCGGCCAGCCGCTGATCAACCCATTTCACGCCTTTGGCAACATTGGTCGACGACATTTTCAGGCCCACGTTCATCTCGTCCGGCGGGCAGCCGTACCACTCGCCAATCAAAATGAGCGAACCTGCAGGCGGGCAGAATGTAGAACCGTCTGGCCGTGTTGCCGTGGTCCCATCTGCACGCGCCCACCATAGATTCGAGAAGGGTTTCGATTCGCCCCAGTCATGCGAGCGGTCAACCGTCCAGCTGTGCGGGATGGTGAACGGCTTGATAACGTGCGTGCTGTTATCCCAAACATGGTCAAACCGGCCACCGCTGGTGACGTCCCAGGAACCCTCAACCCACGCTTTACGCATGTTCGGGTCTTTAATATTCATGATCCCAGCGATGTAGCTGGGATCAAGAAACGGGTTTTCTTTATACGAACCGTGCAGCGCTACGCGGGTGAGCGTGATCGGCTCTTCCGTCTGCGTCTGAGGATTAAAAACAGACTGCGTATCACGAAAAACAGAGCCACGCGGCACCGGGTCGATGAAACGTTTTTTTACCCAGCGGTGGCCGATGCCATACGGGTTTGTCGTACTGAACGTTTCGAGCGGAATTTTTGGCAGAAAACGCGGAATGGCGTGCCGGTGGTTTTTTTTCACAAACCGCACAATGCCAGTTCGCTTGTATTCGTCTCCGTCGATAGTGACGGGGAAATTTTCCGGTAAAAATGACGAGCGGCGGCATGAGAACATCATTTCGTACAGCTCGGAGGTGGGCTGTTTGGTCAGTTCGTTGAAGCCGATAAACGGGAATTCTTGCCCGTGGAAATTCCAGTAATCATCCTCCGTGCTGCCGAAGCGAAATAATAATTCTTCGCCAGTGCGCCACACCCATTTCAGCTCTGAACCAGAACTGAGAAATCGTGCCCTATCGCCGAACGGCCGGTACATACGTTTCGACTGCACGATAATGTCGGCGAGGTTTTTGTATTCGACGTCAAAAATAATGCCTCGCCAGAATGATCCGTAGCCTACCCCGACATTTCGCCGGAAACGAGCTAATTGCGCCGCTGTTTTCCCAGGACCGCGTGTGCCTTCGAATAGAATTTCATTGCAGGGGCAACTTAAAGCGAGCGACTGCGACCCCGGAAGGGGCTTCCATACGAGGTTATATTTCATTTGCCTAACGATTTATCCTGCTGTGCTTGGGCGAATTTCTCCCAGTCATCAACATTATCAGTGGTAGGAACAGGCATGACGTTCATCACGCTGTCATCGTCGTTTTCTTTGCGGTTCTCGATAATTTTAATCAGCATCGCACGGGCGGCCTGCTTACTCTCCGTCAACACCTCAATGCCAGTTTTGGTCTGTTTCACGCCAAGGTAGTAGTGCTGACCATCGCCATCGAGATCACGCGTGTCCGCAATTTTTATTTCGCCCTCGCCCTCACCATTGCAGCGTGGGCAATCCGGGTTAGGATCTGCGTTAGAAACAAAACCAAGCCCGCCGTATTCCGGTGGTGGTTTACTGTCTGCCGTGGCTTTACGTTCTGCGCGGTCGTATTCACTTTCATCACGCCACTGATAACAATGTTCGTCACCCCAGCAATACCGGCAATTTACGCGTCGATACTGTGCAACCTCATTCGGGTCTGCTCGGGTAATGGCGACGAGCTGATCAACGATTTCGTCCAGCTCTGCGGAGTAACGTTCGCGTACACGATTTTTCAGCGCCCTGATGGCTTTTGAAACCTTATCCTTTCTGTACAGCCGACTCGCCCCGACGTATGCAGTGTTTCCCTGACCTTCATAGCCTGCAAGCCTGTACGCCTCCACCCGGCTATCAGTCTTTAAATAATGGAATACAAAGTCAGCTTCTTTTAACGTGAGGCCATATTCATCAGGGTCGAAGTCCAATTCTGTATTTGCGGGAAGTGAACTTTTTACCTCAGCTGTTTGTTCTTGAGCATCGACCATTTCCGACCGGTTAGCTTTCCGACCATCTACCCGACCATTTGCATTTTGGTCGGATTTTTTGGTCGGATTAGTCGGTTTTTTTTTAACGACTTTGGCCGGTGCTTTATTACGGACCCAACCTCTTCTCTCAGCTAAATCAATCAGCGTGGATTTCTTTAATCCATGCTTGTCTGCAACCTTTTGGATCGAGAGGATGCCAGCACAGTAATCAGCTCTAATGTCCTCTTCGTTCCGGTTACTCATTCGTCGCTATCCTGTTGTTTCTCACGCCTCAGTAATTGCTGATATGCGCCGGTGTCACCGCCTTTTGCTCGCCGATAAAGTACGCCTCTCAATTCAGCCTCGCCTTTTGCTCTGCCTTTTCTGATTTCCACCCTGAACTTGGAAATAACGTCCCGGTCTTTTTTCAGCTCCTGCAAATCAATATCCAACACGTCCGCTATCTGTTGTTCCGTCAACCGGCGTGCAGCCAACACTTGCACCTGCTCCGGGTTGAACATACACACCTCGTCTTTATGGTCCGCGTCTTCGCTGACCACCACGAAAAAGGGCCCCCCTTAGGCAGCCCTTGATAATGTACGTGCAGGTTGTCAGGCGTAACTGAACATCTGCAGTTGAAGAATGACGAAATCAATTTCAGGTTCGCTCTGACCTAACCCCCGAGACAAAATATATGCGGCATCTGCATTAGGGTTGTCACGCAGTACTGATAAAATCTTTTGTGCAAAATCGTTCAATTTCATGACGTTAACCTTTATCGTTTTCCTGCGGTGACACTACCTCTACCGCTTCGACGCAGCAACTCAACTCATCGAACGTTTTACCCGTTTCTTGATGCACAGCATGTAAACCAGTAAAAACCTGCCAGCGACGGATTATGACGTCGACATAACGCGGATCCACTTCCAGAAGCCTGCCATTACGCCCTGTGACCTCACATGCAATAACGGTTGTTCCACTACCGGCGAAACTGTCCAAAATAATATCGCCGCCGCGGGTATTGTTCAGGATCTGCCCCTCGAACAATTCAACCGGCTTAATGGTTGGGTGTTCAGCATTTTTCTGTGGCCGGTCACATTCCAAAACTGTCGACTGCTTTCGATCCCCCGCCCATAAATGCGCAGCGCCACTTTTCCAGCCGTACAGGCAAGGCTCATGCTTCCAGTGATAATCACTGCGGCTCAGCACATGCGTATTTTTATTCCAGATTAGGCATTGGCGGATCTGCCACATGACATCGCCAGCTGCACCGCGAAAATTCATACCTTCCGACTCAGCATGCCATATATAAAAAACAGCGCCTGGCTTCATAACAACATCTGCCGCCGTGTAAGCCTTCACCAAAAACTTACGAAACAGGCTGCTTTCCTGCGCGTCGTTTTGTATGGTCATCGCTTTGCGGGTTTTCCCGACATAACCAACATTGTAAGGAGGATCCGTGAGCCACATATCAACCAGTTGACCAGCGCAGAGTTTTTCCACTTGCTCAGGAACAGTCGCATCCCCGCATAACAGACGATGCCTACCGAGAAGCCACAGATCGCCTACCGCCGAAACAACGCTGTTCTGCGGGTCGGGCACATCATCCGGATCAGTTTTGCCAGAAGCCTGCTCTGCCAATAAATCATCAACAAAGCCAGAATCAAAACCAACCAGATTAATATCAAAACCATCTTGTAGAAGAGACTCAATCTCAACTTTAAGCAATTCTGAATTCCAGCCGCCATTCAGCGCCAGCTGGTTATCAGCCAGGCGATACGCACGTTTCTGTGCGTCGGTTAGTCCAGAGAGCGTGATTGTCGGTACCGAAGCAACGCTCAATTCCACGGCAGCCAATACGCGCCCATGACCCGCGATAATTTCCCCTTTCTCGTCAATAAGAACCGGGTTAGTCCACCCGAACTCTTCGATGCTGGCGACCAGCTGCATGACCTGGTCCTCGTCATGCGTCCGGGCGTTGCGCGCATACGGCGTTAAATCCTTTAACGGTCGATAGATGATTTTGAGTTTTTCAGTCATATCCCCGCTCTCAAGTAATAAAAGCATTTATGGCCAGTGCGCTGGGTGCGCGGCGGGTGCCGTAATTGCTTTGGTAATCACTATCCAGCGCCATCGTAATGACGCTCTGTAGTATTCACCTGGGATTAACCACGCTTGAACGCATAGCTTCCAATGCCATCGCGCCCTAAATCACTTTCAACGACGTTATGCTCTGCCAGTTCAAATCCCAGTTCGTGGAACCATTTGATCAGCCCGCTGTGCGTAAAGTAGAAAATATGCTCGTTTTTCCTGAAATGGCGAGAACGCAATATATGCTCTGCATTTTCAAAAATAGGCACAGACACAAAAACCCATTTCTCAGCCTTCCCTACGGCAATTTCAGGTCGGTCTATGTGTTCTATAGCATCCCAAAAACTTAATGCGGGATATCGGCCAGCGTATAAATCTGCCCACAGGCCACGCCGTTGCAACCACTCAACACCTGCGGGATTAACATCATATCCTTTCGTGTCTGGGCGAGATTCAACGAACTGGCCAGCGCCGATCCCTACATCCAGCAACGGGCCGTTATAATGGCGAGCAACAAGACGAACGCGCGCTGCCGTGAGTTCACGTCCTAGCTGCGTATCGGCCATTTCTTGATAGCGGGAAAAGTAATTTTCGTCATACGGCCGCTTTGTTGGCACGGGATAACGCCCTATACCGTGCTCGGGGAGCCAAACCAGTGAACTAGCCTGTAATTTGTTGAAGTTGCTCATATCAACCTTTCAATGTTTGATGCGGGATGAAATTCAGATTTAGCGCTAAGATATGCTGCATGCGCATCCTCAATAGATTCAAAAGTACCAAGGTGCCTCTTCTTGTAATCAAGCTTGATGCAAGATACAAACTTCCCTTTAGATGCCAGCCAGTAAACCCCTTGCGGCAAATGAATCCCGTCTGGTCCTGCTCGTTTTTTACTTCTAACGATGTTCTGAGTGTTGCGAGACTGGGAAATTAACCGGAGATTTTCGAGGCGATTGTCGCTAGGGTTCCCGTTGATATGGTCAACGACCTTCTTTTCAGGAATGCTCCCTTTTATCCATAACCATATAAGTCGATGCTCATAGAAATGTTTTCCACTAAACGAAATTATACGGTACCCATTTTTGGCTTGGCTCCCCGCGCGGTCTCCTATTGCAATCTGCCTATTTGGCTGCCTAATCCAATGAAATACGCCAGTATGATCATCGAGAATGAGAAAGTGTTTTAATTTTGCGAGAGTTTCTGTTGTCACATTAAATTTTAGTGGCATGTACTCTCCTGCTTTATAGCGCCCGCATACACTTCATCGATAAAAGGTTTTACGCACTCAGCCAGGTTGCTGATTGTTTTGTCGCAATCATGTTTCATCTGCTGACAGCGGCAATATTTATCGGGATACACGAACAGGGTTTTTGATAAATCCATGCAACGGGGATCTGTAATCTTGCTGTGATGATTATTACCGCCATTTCCACCTTGCAGAAAAATAGTCGGCCTCACGTAAGCCATCGCTGCATGTGAAATAACACAAGCACCGGTCACCACAATATCGGCGCGTTCTACCAGCGCCAGCATCTGAGTAATCGACAGTTCGCCGTTATGCAGTTTTTCATGCGCGAAGGGCTCTAAATCGGGGATCCACTCCTGCCCGGGTTCGTTATCCGCAATACTGATCACATAAAACCCACGGGCCGCCAACATGCGGGATACTTCATCCACGTACTTATTTAGCGGGCCACGGCTGGCGTTGTGCCATTCGGTACGTTCGGTGGTCGGTCTGATCACTGCCAAAGGTTTGCCTGTTGGCAATGTCAAATCGGGGAGTGGGAAATGAGGCAAATCCATTTTCGCCGGCGCAATGCCAAACTGACTTTCCATCGCATCGAAAATGCTCCCCTCTAACAAATGCCGGTTGCCGTAAAATATCCGCTTTTGCGCGATGCCGGCTGGCTCGCGCCTGAATCTTGCCGTTGTGTTCAGCTCGTTTTTCTTTTGCGTGCGCAAGCGGGTATAACTTTTGACGAAATGAAGATTTGGAATACCGGCATATATTTCAGGCAGCGGCGTTTTCAACCAGACTTCTTTTCCATCCAGGCTAAGAGCCTTAATAAAACAGCGCTGATTAATATTATCCCCAATGCCCTGCATCCCTTCGAAATAAAGTTTTTCAGGCATGAAATACTCTCTCCAATGTACTTTTAGTGAAACTCGTTAATGTTGTCCGGCGGGAACAATTAATAACCTCAACACTCCGCATATTCTCAGCCAGGTATTGAAATTCTTCGCGCCAGCGTAAAACACTCGATGTATCTGGATTTTTCAACACGCCAGGATGATCCCCGTGCCAGTGTGTGCCTGCGTCAACCGCGCAGTCATACCCCAATAAAACGATCCGCGTGGCACCGAGATGCGCCGCAAACTGAATGGCCCGCATGCCCGAATTAAAGGTCGCGCAGCGTGGGGGGGCAAACAGGTTCAGGCCGTATCGATGAGCCGCCAGTGCAGAACAGGTCCAACACTCAGCCGGTACAGGTATTTCATGGCGATGTTGTTCCCACCATGCAAAGTCTCCCGCGTAGATGTACGTACATTCCGGCACCCTGCGCCAGCTGGAATTAACGGCAATAACCGGATGACCAGAGCGTGCTGCCAATAAACAATCCGAGCGGGTAAGTGACGGGCCGCTGGCGATGCAAATAAATGTCTTCACAGAATTATCCTCTGTGCATTGAAAGCAAGTCGAGTATTTCCCCGTAAATTTTGCATATCGACATGAAGCATTAAAGAATAAAAATCCACAAAGTTAACGCATGGGTTAATTTTACAGAACATTATAAATATCCATTATTCTCCGGAATGTCCGGCAGCATATCTTTGAGAACAATGCAAAGCCCCCCTGTTAATGCAAGGTTTAAACATCACAGGTCAGAATGGCTGACCAATTTATCGACTGAACGCAAACAATGAGAAAATTAGTCATCATCATTCTAAGCGTGCTACTTCTGGCTGGTTGCGCTGTCAAAAAAAACGGAGGATGATTTTTCCACACGCAGGAGTTCTCCTCCCGACTGTAGCCCAAGCCACGATCACATCATCATCTGCGACTGGGATGTGCCTGACGCATAAGCATTATCGAGCGCCCCAGTAAGAGACGCTCTGTAACGCTTACTTCCCAGCGGTAACGTTCTGTCCGTTATCTTCGCTGTGCTTGTACTGCAGGTGATCCGCGTATGCCTGCACTTCTGCGGTGAAGTCAGCTTTGGCATCTGCAGCAACCTGTTCAGCCAGCGCCTTCGCCACTACGCCGGACTGTTCGGCAAATGCCGCCGCAATCACGTCGAAGTTATCGCCACAGGTCTGACGCACGGTGTCTTCATCACTCAGAGTCAGGTGACCGACAAACTCAGTAACGGCTGAATTGATTTCATCTTCTGCAGGTGCGGTGTAAATCTGCTCGACAATCGCCGCAATAACCGGGGAGCCAACCAACAGGGCGACGGCTTTTTTCTGAATAGAACTTACAGTAATGGACATAGATATTTCCTTTTGGGATTTTGAAAATAGGCTTTTAAGCCAGTGGATAATGCACATGGAGTAACCCCGTATTCAGGGCATAAAAAAACCCGCAAGAAGCGGGTTGTGTTTAGCTCAGTATCTATAAATTTCGTCGTTCTACATCTTTATCAATCACCGACAGCGTATGATCAGAATCAAATGAACCAGTATATAGCTGCAAAATTTCTCGCGTCCGTACATTGAAATTAGGTTCTAAATCAAAGATGGTTACCTTTGCATATACACTACCGGCTTGTGTATCAAACACCTGATACTCAATGCGAGTTGCTGATTTAATTGTAAAAGCGTGCGTTACCACTAATATCGAATACTCATCCATCGCAGTTACCTTTTCATTTTCGATTAACCGTTCTAACAAGTAAATAAACACATCACATTGTTTCACATCATGTTTTCTGTCAGTTCAAACATTCAGTTCGAATATATTCCTGCAAATATCTCAGCTTTTGTTGGTCGCTGATGATACCGGCGCGGATATCGAGAACGTTTTGTTCAGCGTCTGCAGAGAGCTCGACGGTGGTTGCATTGCCCACGCCGCCGGGGTTTGTTTTAGTGCTGAGACCGGACACGGGACATCTGGCGTGGACGTACATGCGGCGAGAGCCATCGGCAAGCTGGCGGCGAAGATTATCATTCTCTGTTTCGGCAGCATTCAGCGCCTCCGTGTGAGTTTTATCGAGTGCGGCGAGTTTCTGCTGACGCTGGTTCATATCCGCTATCGTGGCGGCCTGTGTTTGCACCACTGCACGTGCGTCCCGGGCAGATTTTCGCCACGTTACGGCCTGATGGTAATAATGGTCAGCTGTCCAGCCCAGAATAAGTACAGCAGCGACCGCCCCCGCCGCTGCCAATAACCTGATATTCATGACAGAAACAGTTCGCGCTCTGCGGCCCGGCGACGCGTCAGCCCGGAAAGTACTTTTCCACCGGCTTTATTCCAGCGTAGGAACTCATCAGCAGCACCCACATAATCCCCTGCATTGAGCTTTTTCAGCAGTGTGGAACCTGCCAGTGCTGATACACCAAGGTTGTAAGCAAAATCGACTAATGCATCGAACTGGTTTTGGTTCAAAGGAACGGCTACCAGGCGGCTTACGCCCTGCTCGTACTGCACAACGCCTGTGACGAGCAGTTCATCAGCGACAGATTGGGTGATCGTCATACCCGCCCCCACCGGAACCCCGTTTACCGGCTGCGTCCATCCGTAGCCGATGGTCCAGACGCCAACGCTATCCTGATAGGCGGTTAACTCACAGCCTTCGAAATGTTTAATCAGTTCAAGACCCTTTTGACTCGTTTGCATTTTTCGTCTCCATATCCACGCCCCGCAAAAGGCGTCCTACGTTGCCACCTGCCCGGAATACGGACAGGCATAGCAGCAGATTAATCAGCACTTCCGACCAGTCAGTATAAAAGTACTCGCCGGTTAGTACCCGAATTGTAACGGCCCCTGTTGCAACAGTAAGTAACCAGGCAACAAATGCCATCAGCCGGTTGTGTCCTGATTTGCCACGGCGAAATGTCATCAATCGTATGGCGGTCCCTGCGCAGATAATGGCGTTCGCATTGAGCAATATTTCCTGAAAATTCATTACCGACCTCCACGAAATAGGGAAAGCAGAGAGGGACCGTCTTTTCCGCTTATCCCCATCAGGATACGGACAGCGGCCGCCGAAGCAACCAGTGCGCCGATGGGTAAATCAACGGCGGTTGTCTGAGGCAAAACAGCAGCAAGCAGGCTGGCGGTAAAAGGGGCGGCAACCAGTCCGGCTGCAAACGACAGCGCACCGAGAAACATTCGCCACCAAATTTGAAAATCTACCGCGCAAGCCACAAAAATTGCAGCGCCAGCAAAGGCCCCGATGACCGTTGGCCCGTCTAATGGTCCGAATATGCTGACCAGCGTGACACCGGCGACCCCGGCAGTAGCCAGACCGGTACCGGTTATGGGTTCTGTCACAGTGAGTACCTCTGAAATAAGAAAGGCCTCGCCGAAGCGAAGCCTGTAGAAGAAGAAACTTATCGCGACTGATGGGGTAACAGGTAATGAAGCTCTGTCTGTACATTAAACCCATACGCAACAAGATTAATTTCACTTAAAAAGTATTTAAATTCTTAAAATTTATTTTATAGAATCAGATTTTCCCTGGTATTGGCCTAATGTTGGCAACCTCACTCTCTGTCCTAAGCAGAAGTGAGGTTTTTTTTGCTCATCAGAACGATGACCTGCTATCAAAAACACGAAAACCCGCACATGACGGGCTTTGATTAACATTCTGCCGAGTTAATCACATGTAGATGTCTCAGCCTGCGGGGATAAGAGGGGGTATTTGCCGTAGTACCGAGAAGAACTCGCAGCTTCTGAACTATGAAGTTCGGCGGTACCAACCCGACAAAAACCGCCTACCTTGCAGTGCCAATCTATACCGTCAAAATAAGGCGTCGAGTAGAAGCTGTAGATAGCTCCATCACTGTCAGTAGCGATGTAGTTATGGTTTTCCGGGATAATAAATTCAACGCCGTAGTATTCGGTTTTCTTTATGATGTAGCCGTTACTGACGACTTTCATATTGCTAATCTCAGCTAGTTATGGCATGTGGTGTGAGCCAATTTGCCCGACACTCTATTTTGTCGATACTCCATGTCCATATTCAAGTATTGAGAGCCATGTACCTCGGAAACAAAATGCCATGATTCTGGATAAATGCACTCCGTTATTATCCATGACCTTCAGCCCCTCCCGCGTAAACCATGCTGCGCGAGTGAGCCATCGATGTATATGCTTATCGATTTTCATCTCATAAAAGAAAAGAAAAATTGAGCGCAGATAACGGGTTCCTACTAACATTCGGCTGAGCGCTGAAAAGGGTGCGGCCACAACGTGATGAGTGTGAATTCCAGCGCTCATGCGAATGAGTTTTCTCGTAACTCAGGGCTCAATCTCCCTGACGAAAAAACAATACGTGCTACCTGAACCTCTCGCCGGACCGTTAGTAACACCGTACTTCTCTACATGCACCACATGCACCACATGCACCACATGCACCAATTATTTTCACTGATTAGCCGCATCGATTAGAAAATTACCACATCACCAGAAATAATCTCAGCCGGATGTTTCCGAAATTTGAATAATTGGAAAGAACATTAAAGAACGGTAAACTTCCTTTTTTTTTAAGGAGGTTCAATATGTTCAGAAAACTAGCAGCAGAATTCTTTGGAACTTTTTGGTTGGTCTTTGGCGGCTGTGGTAGTGCGGTACTTGCTGCGGCATATCCAGAGCTGGGGATTGGTTTTGCAGGGGTAGCGCTCGCATTCGGCTTAACCGTGCTGACAATGGCATATGCTGTCGGCCATATTTCAGGGGGCCATTTCAACCCGGCTGTAACACTGGGGTTGTGGGCTGGCGGACGGTTTCCAACAAAAGATGTTGTCGGCTACATCGTCGCTCAAGTCATTGGCGGTATTGCAGCGGCCGCTGTACTTTATTTGATCGCCAGCGGGAAAAGTGGTTTTGATGCAACAATCAGCGGATTTGCATCAAATGGCTATGGAGAACATTCTCCTGATCACTATTCTGTTTTGTCAGCAATCGTCATTGAGATCGTTTTGACTTGTGGTTTCTTAATCGTTATTCATGGTGCTACCGATAAGTATGCCCCGGCAGGCTTTGCTCCTATCGCTATAGGCCTTGCTTTGACCCTAATCCATCTCATCAGCATACCTGTAACCAACACGTCAGTGAATCCGGCGCGCAGTACGGCGGTGGCTATTTTCCAGGGGGGGTGGGCATTGCAGCAACTCTGGCTGTTTTGGGTCATGCCGATTATCGGCGGTATCCTCGGCGGTATAATTTACCGGTTCTTACTTGAGAAACGTGATTAATCGACCCAAAGGCCTGACACTTTCAGGCCTTCTTTATATTAATCTTGGCTTGGGGGGCTTTCGACGCCTCCCCCCACCTACGTTTGAATTATTCAGTGTTTTAGAGCAAGCAAAAATAACCGCACTTGACGAGTTTCTTTAAGCATGCGGCTGAGGGGTTGGGTATCGATAGTGCACATCAAAAAAATCCCAACGCTCATGCGAATATTTTAATAGTTGCGGTGCCGGGTGCCTCCCGGTGAGCCAGGAAAGCTACAACCTGACCCGCTCTCTTTTAAGCGAACTTTCGACAACTCAGAATAGCTTAGCTCTACCGCTTAGGTAAAATTCACCGCATTCGACTGAGCGCTGAGACAGAAAATCAGCAGCACACGCGTTAAAATCCCGTCCCAACACTCATGCGAATACGTTCTCTGATCACTCATGGGTTACTGCATATTCCCTGATCAAAAAAACGCTTATTTGGAGCGGGCAGTGGGAATCGAACCCACATCATCAGCTTGGAAGGCTGAGGTAATAGCCATTATACGATGC
>NZ_JAEMGT010000124.1:0-4224 GCF_017655185.1 Rahnella sp. ChDrAdgB13
TGTACGGATTACCTGAGGAAGTCGGCGACGAGGGGAGCTTTTATCTAAATCCGATTTATTCAACAAAGCCCATGTAGACATAACCGTAGCCGTCAGCGTAGAGGTCATTGGCAGTATTGCCGGAATATTCGATGAAGGTATCCTGATTAAGCGGGAACATATCGTAGGCTTCAAAGCGTCCGATTTTCGCCATCCAGTCTTTTTCTTCCCCGAAGAAGAAGGCCGCATCATCGACACCCATCGTCCCATTTAAATCGGCAGTAGGTTGAACGGAGAACCCGGAGAATTGCCCTTTATCATTCCGGCGATAACCATCCAGCCCGATCAGTAAACGGCCATTGACGTCCCAGCGTTCATTGCCGCCATTCCATTTATTATCATCGCCACTTTTGGCCGAAATTAATTGCCCGCTGCGGCTTGCGCCGTCGACGTTAAATTCTACGTCACCGTATAATTTGAGATTATCGAAACCATTAAGCGTTAAAAGTTTATCCTTCGAGATACCGTCTGTTTTTACTTCTACCGGCGTGGATTCTTTCACGCTGGCAATTTCCTGTTCACGCTTCACATCTTGTTTTTTCAGCTGCTGAATTTGTTTTTCAGCCGATTCTGCGCGCGCTTCTGCTTGTTGAAGGCGCTCTTCAAGCTGTGCCATACGGGCTTCCAGACTGGCTGAAGAGCCAGCTGCCATCGCAGAACCCGACACGGCGATCCCCACTAATAATGCCAGCGTCTTAATCTTTCTCATAATTACGATATCCTTTTCAATACAAAATCAAACCATCGATATAAATTAACGACGTTGTTTTGTTTTTATTAAAATAGTGCCCGGAGATTTCATAATGAGAAATGAAGATAGGTTCTGGCCGAATAAACTGTCAAAAATAAAGCGGGGAAACGTGAAGTAAAACTGTAATAACGAAATTTCATCCTTACAAAACCAATAAACATAAAAACGGGGCACTGACATTCTCAGCACCCCGCTTATTATTCATTTCATATACATTGCGCCGAATATATTTATCAGCCAAATGTTTAAAGCTTAGCTTTTCTTAGGACGAATTTTCGCGGTCAGCCCTTTCAGGAAATAGCGCAGAACCTGATCGCCGCACGGACGATAGTTTTTGTGCCCTTCCTTGCGGAAGAATGCACTCAGTTCGCCTTCGGAGACTTTGAAATCTGCCGCCGTCAGCACGGCAATCATGTCTTCAGTTTTCAGCTCAAATGCCACACGCAGCTTTTTCAGCATAATGTTGTTGGTCAGACGTTTTTCCACTTCCGGTGCCGGGAAACGATCGTCTTTACCGCGTTTGAACACAATCAGCCCGTTCAGGAAGTTCGCCATGACTTCGTCCGGCACTTCCATATACCCTTCTTCGTCTTCTTTTTTCAGATAACGGGACATCACTTCAGGGCTGACCGGCGTGCCGGTGGTTTTGAGGATTTCAATCAACTGACCTTCGCTCAAATCCAGCATGTAGCGCACGCTGCGCAAGACATGGTTATGCATCATAATTCTGTATTCCTGTTAAAAGTAAACCGAGGAAATGCCACCGGGTTTACCCCTACGCACCTCGAAGGCGGGCATTATACAAGAAACCGACAGAATTAGCTGAACTGGCGGATGCGCGCGATAAAGGATTCCACATCACTGATTCGCGACGCTGTCAGAATCAGCCATTTTCCGAGACTCAGCGCGTGTCGCTGGCAGTCAGCACGCATCGCAGCATCTTTAATGGTATCGAGATCGGCTACGTGCGCCAGCCCGATAGTGCGACGGATCAGTTCCGCGCCACAATAACCTACCGCGTCGTGCCAGACTTCCTGCAAGAAAACGTCGGCGTAGCCCGGCTCGGCCAGCGTCGGATCCTGTGATTTTTCACGCGCCAGTTGCAGGAAACGTTCGGAGAAGCTCAGCCACAGTTCGCGCACATCTTTCAGGCGCTGCTCGCGACCGTCGGCGGCTTCACGCACGCCCACCAGCCCTGGCAAACCGCAATAGTTCAGCAACAAATTACCGATAGCCGAGCCCGGATCAAAGCCGACAGGGCCGTAATAACCGAACTCGGCATCAATGGCTTTCAGCTTGCCTTCGGCCACAAAAATCGAACCGCTGTGAATATCGCCGTGCAGCAACGCTTCGGCTTTACTCAGGAAACGGTGCTTGAGCGCCGCCACCGCCAGACGCAGCGGTTTATCGGCACGCAGCGCATCGACTTCCGGCTGCAAAACCGGGTCAAAATTATTCCGTTCGTGATCGACATAAGGATCGGTGAAAAACAGATCTTCGGTGATCTGACACAGTTCAGGGTTAGTAAAGCGCGATACTTCGGCTTTCTTGGTCTGCGCGTTCTGATAGAAATCCGAGGTATGGAAAAGCGTCTGCGCCAGGTATTCACCCAGCTGGCTGGCGGCCTGCGGGAAGTATTTTCCCTGCACCAGCTCGCTGCGCCAGATCTGATGATCCGACAAATCTTCCTGCACCATCACCGCCAGTCCGGCGTCGTGATGCAACACCTGCACCGTATGCTGCGGGCAATACTGACCGTGAATAATCAGCGTTTCCGCTTCGATGCGCGCACGGTCGAGCGTCAGCGGCCAGGATTCCCCGACGCAGCGCACGTACGGCAAAGCCTGTTTCACGATTACGCGGCTTTTGCCCGTGGTATCGCGGATTTTAAAAACCAGATTCAGGTTTCCGTCACCGATTTCATCGGCGGTGACCAGAGATTGCGGATCTGCTACGCCACCGTATTTACGGGCATATTCAACAGCATCTTCGGCGGTAAATGTGTAGTAGCGCGACATCCTGACCTCTCGAAATTATCTTTTAGCCTTAAAAGTGTTTAGCCGTCTATACATCCATAAAACATGTTGGCAGAATAAGTGAACAGATGCAACCGGGCAACAAGGATTTAACCAACAATGCAAAGCCTCACAACCACCAGTTTACGTATCCGCGAAAACCAGCTGTGGATCCTCGATCAGCAGGCCCTGCCGCAGCAATCTGACTGGCGCGAATGCCGCGACGTCAGCGAACTGGTGGATCATATCCGCACCCTGCGCGTGCGCGGTGCGCCGCTGATTGGTTTATCCGCCAGCCTGCTGCTGGCGCTGCTGGCCGAACGTGGAATGGCGCAGGATGAATTGCATCATGCGCTGGAAACACTGCGTGCTTCACGCCCGACCGCCGTGAATCTGATGAATAATCTCGACCGGATGAAAGCCGCGTTGCAACATCCTGATTATGTGAAAGCGTTAGTGGAAGAAGCGTTGCGTCTGGTGGATGAAGACCGCGCGCTGTGCGACAGCATTGCGACGCACGGCGCTACGCTGGTGACACCGGGCAGCCGTTTGCTGACCCACTGCAACACCGGCGGGCTGGCGACAGCTGGCGTCGGCACGGCCATTGGCGTAATCCGCCGTGCGCATGAACAGGGGAATGTCGAACAGGTTTGGGTCGATGAAACGCGCCCGTTATTGCAGGGTGGCCGTCTCACCGCGTGGGAACTGGGCGAACTGGGCATTCCGTATCAGCTGATTTGCGACTCGATGGCCGCCAGCCTGATGGCACAAAAACGCGTTGACGCCGTCTGGGTCGGCGCTGACCGCATCGCAGCGAATGGCGATGTCGCCAACAAGATCGGCACTTACAGCTTGGCGGTTTTGGCGAAATACCACGGCATCCCGTTCTACGTCGCCGCGCCGCACACCACGCACGATCCGCATTGTCCGAACGGTACTGCGATCCCCATCGAACAACGCGCAGCGAGCGAAATCACCGGTGTTTCCGGCAGCTTTGGTTCCGTGCAGTGGGCTCCGCTTGATGCGAAAGTTTACAATCCGGCGTTTGATGTCACTCCTGCGGAGTTGATCAGCGGATGGGTGCTGGATGTGGGCGAGGTGACGCCAGCGCAGGTGCGCGAAGGGGTCTTCACGGCTTCGTTAGCGGCTGGGCTGAGCCGCGGGCAGCACTAAGGCGGTATTGCGTAAATTTCGGTTTTACATATGCGGTGATCGCTTAGCGGCTCGTGCCGAAACCGACCAAAAGAGGGAAGTGCTTTCCCTCTTTTGGATTTCTCCCCGCTTTTTCAACACGCGCTATCGCTCGCTGGCTATGTTTCAGTAACACCCGTTATTGCCGCAAACGCCGCCGCTGCGCGGTGCTCTCATTTCAGGCTCGAACCGGCTCGGAAAAAGACTCTCGCTGTTTCTCACCGTTCA
>NZ_JAEMGT010000125.1:0-23645 GCF_017655185.1 Rahnella sp. ChDrAdgB13
CCGGCGGTTAAACCGCCGGTGTAGAAAAAGGGGGTTCCACGCTGAACAGAGTGATCCATTCAGTGACCGACTGCTGAAAACGTTCCAGCCCGTGCAGGGTGACGAATTCGTTCACGCCGTGCGCGTTGCCGCCGTGGCCCAGCCCGCCAATCAGAAAGGCCGGTGCCACGCGCGCGAAGGTGTAAGCCGGTGCGCAGCCGGGTGCCCAGGGCCAGATCTGCGGCTTCGCACCCTGTATTTCGTAGCTGGTGAGCAGGGCATCCACGCCGGGGCTGTGATGAGCAAAACGGTGGCCGGGATAACTGTCGTCGAGTTCCAGTTCCACACCGTCGAATTCCGGGCGGGCGAGCGTCTGGCGGATCACGGCCAGCAGGTTCTCACCGTCAATGCCCGGCGGAACGCGCAACGCAATTTCGGCGCTGGCGCTGCGGGGAATGACACCGCGTGACTCCAGCGGATCGCTGCGGATTTCCGAAATATTCAGCACCGCGCCGTTGATCAGCTGTTGCAGGCAGGCCAGCGTATCGCCGCTGACGGATAAGGTTTCACTGCGGCGGAACCGTAATTCATCGGTGATGCTGAACTGCGCGGCAAGTGCGCAAAGCAGCCGGTTGGCTTCTTCATCAATCACCTGCCGGGCAATCACGCCGCTGTTATGCGCGGGCGCGATGGCGTTCAGCGCGGCAACCAGCCGCCAGACGGGGTTGGCGATCCAGTTAGCGTTACTGGCGTGAATCGCCGCGGAGGGGCCGCCCCATTTGCCGCCGCTGACTTTTAACCGTCCGCCGCTCAGCCCGCTGAATCCGAGATAAACGCGCGGCTCGCCGCCACCGTATTCGCACAGCGACGGGAAAAAGACCGCGCTGGCGGTTGAAACCGGGCAAGGATCTTGCGCCAGATAGCGGCGCAGCTGGCCGCTGCCCGTTTCTTCTTCGCCTTCCAGAATAATTTCAATATTGGCGCTGAGTTTTCCGCTGTCGCACAGTGATTTCAGTGCCATCAGCATGCCCGCCAGCGGGCCTTTATTGTTCTCGGCACCGCGCGCAATAAACACTTCGCCGACGCCCGGCCATTCAGATACGCCGCCGCTGAACGGCGGAAATTCCCAGCCCGCGTCATCTGCGGGCATCACGTCATACATGTTGTAAAGCACCAGCGTTTTTTCCGCCTGCCGGTCAATGCGCATATGCACCAGCGGCGGGGCGTTTTGCACGGTTTGTTCACTTACCGCCAGCACCGGCACGCCGCCCAGTTCAGTACGGATCCAGTCTTCCAGCCACTGCGCCAGCGCGCGTTGCTGATCAATCTGGCCTGCAACGCTGGCAAACGGCGTGATGGCAGACAGCAAATCCAGCGTCGGGTAAATCGCGGGCGTAATGGAAATACTCACAGGCGGATCCTCGGGTTCAGTACCACATAGAGCAGGTCGATAATCAGGTTGATGCCGACAAACACCAGCGCGGCCAGCAGCACAATGGCCTGTACCAGCGGGAAATCACGGTTCTGAATGGCCTGTACGGCGAGGCGGCCAATGCCCGGCCAGGCAAAAATGATTTCCGTCACCAGTGCGCCGCCGAGCAGCGAGGCGAAATACATGCCCTGAACGGTAATGACCGGGATCAGCGCATTGCGCAATCCGTGGCGCACTACAATTCGCCAGGCACTCAGCCCTTTGGCGCGCGCGGTACGGATATAATCCTGCTGCATCACGTCAATCAGGCTGGCGCGGATCAGGCGGGCAATTGCGCTCATGTAATACGCGCCGAGGCTCAGCGCGGGCATGATGAGCTGACTGGCACTGCCATAGCCGCCGGACGGTAGCCAGCGCAGGTTCAGGCTGAATACGATAATCAGCAGCAGGCCAAGCCAGAAAACCGGAATTGCCTGACCGCTGAACGCCAGCAGGCGCGACAGCAAATCCCACGCAGTGTTCTGATACAGCGCGCTGACGATACCGAGCAGCAAACCGGCAACCGTGCTCCAGAGCAAAGCGCTGACGGCGAGCAGCAGCGTGGCGGGAACGCGCTGACCAATTAACTCCGTGACCGGCTGGCTGTAGCGCAGGGATTCGCCAAGGTCGCCGTGTAAAACGCCGGTCAGGTAATGCCAGTATTGCCAGATAAGCGAGCGGTCAAAGCCCATACTATGGCGGAAATTTTCGATTTCCTGCTGGCTCGAACCGGGCGGCATCATGACCGCCGCCGGATCGCCGGTGAGATGCAGGCTGTAGAAAATCAGCAGGGAAACGCCGAACATCACCAGCACGGATTGCCCGAGGCGTTGCAGGATATAACGCAGCATTTCAGTCGAGCCTCGTGTGGGTTTTACGCAGCAGGCTGTCGCCGAGCAGGTTGCAGCCGATCACCAGCGCGGCAATCACCAGCCCCGGATACAGCACCAGCCACTGTGCGAGCAGCATGTAAGAACGGCCTTCGCCGATCAGGTTCCCCAGCGTCGGCGTTGGTGGCTGAATGCCCATGCCGAGAAAACCAATCGAGGCTTCAAGCACGATGAGCCGCGGGATATCCAGCGTCAGCAGCACAATCAGCGGCGTCATGAGATTGGGTAAAACGTGGCGCAGCAAAATGCGCGGCGTCGAAAAACCCATGGCTTTGACGGATTCGATATATTCCAGCTCGCGAATTTCCAGCGTTTTGGCGCGCGCCACGCGGGCGTAAATCGCCCAGCTGGTGACACCCATGATCAGGATGATGTTGGTGAGCGACGCGCCGAACAGTGCCATCACCAGTAAGATCAGCAGGATAAACGGCACCGCCAGCTGAATGTCCATCAGGCGCATGATCAGCGCGTCCAGCCAGCCGCCCACGTATCCGGCAATCATGCCAAGCACCGAACCGATCACCGCCGCAATCACCGCCGCCAGCAATACCACCATCAGCGAAAGGCGGGTACCCGCCAGAATACGTGACAATAAATCGCGCCCCAGTTGATCGGTGCCGAGCAAATGCTGACTGCCGGGCGCAGAAAACGCCGCGGCCAGATCGTTCTTCAACGGATCCGGCAAGGGTAACCACGGCGCAAGAAGCGCCGGGATGATGACCAGCAACAGCAAAAGGCCGCCGAGAATACCGTCGCCATAAAAGCGACGACGGGGTTTTCTCTGCAAAACCGAACGCAGTGAAATCATTTAAGCCTCAGGTCGAACAGCGGAATGCGGGAATCGGCGCGGCCTTTGAAGGTCACGTTATCCGCGCTGGCGTACAGGGAATCCTCCTTGTAAAGCGGGATCAGCGGTTGCTGCACGGCTACAACCTGCTGGATTTGCTGCAAAATCTTCTCGCGTTTTGCCGGATCCACCGTGGTGCGGCTGCTGTTAAGCAGGGCATCCAGTTCCGGAGAATTCACTGTCGAATAGGGTTCGCCGGAATGCAGAATCGGATACAGCGCGGCATCGGCGTCCAGCGTCTGTGTGGAACCCCACGCCAGCATGTACAGCGGAGCCTGTTTCTGTGCCGCCACCTGCTGGGTATAAACCGACCATTCAGGGACTTCCAGTTCGGCTTTCACGCCGATCGCCGCCAGATCTTGCACGACTGCCTGTGCCACATCGGCGCTGGCGATATAACGGCGCGGTGCCTGGAACTTCAGGGTAAAGCCCTGCGGATAACCGGCTTCGGCCAGCAGGGATTTCGCCTTCGCCACGTCCTGTGCCGGTGCCGGGATCGCGTCATAGCCAAAATCTTTCGGCCCGGCCATCGTGCCGGTTGGCGTCCCGAAACCGTGCAGTAAATCGCGGGTATACGCCGTGCGGTTCAGCGCCAGAGAAAGCGCCTGACGTACGCGCACGTCATTCAGCGGTTTCTGGTCGTTCTTCAGCCCGAAGTAAATCGTCAGGCCGCCGTTTTTGACCTGCTCAAGATGCACGCCCGGTTTGTTTTTCAGCGCCGGAACCAGATCGGCGGGAACGCCATCTACCAGCTGAACTTCACCGGTCAGCAGGGCGGTGATACGTGCGGTAGCTTCAGGAATCGGCCGCCAGGTGACGGTATCGATTGCGGGCTTACCACGCCAGTAATCAGGATTGGCCTGCATCACGACTTTTTCGTCGGGGATAAACGTCTGCAAGATATACGCCCCGGACCCGACCGGTTTACGCGCAAATTCAGCCGCGCCCACTTTGGTGACATACGCCGGTGGCACAATGTATGTCGGGTAGCGACTCATACGCGTGGGCAACAAAGGATCCGGGCCGCTGGTGTGAATTTTCACCTGATAATCACCGGTGACTTCCACTGACCTGATTGTGCGGATATAAGAGATGGTCGGCGCATGGTTCGCGGGATCAAGAATACGGTCGATAGAGAATTTGACGGCCTGCGCATTGACCGGCTCGCCGTCGCTGAATTTCACGCCCTGACGCAACGTGAATTCCCAGGTGGTGTCGTCGAGTGATTTCCAGCGGGTTGCCAGCCCCGGCTGCAACTGCATATTGGCATCGCGCAGCACCAGCGTATCAAAGAGGTTGTCCACCAGCGTGGCGGATTCTTTCAGGAAACCCGGATCCATTGCCGTGGCAGAGGTCGTTTGCGCGATCACCAGTTCAGAAGCGAACGCGGCGGGTGTTGCGAGGCCAATGAGCAAAGCCAGTGACGCCAGTTTGAAGGCAGGTATTCTCATTACGGTCATTCCCAAAGTGAAGCCGCCAGAAAGGTTGACGGAATTAAATGAAGTCGGTGCGTTAGAAAACGTTCAATCAATGTTCAATTCCTTAATACATGATATATCCTATATAATGTATTTTTGGCAAGCCAGAGTTTAAACTGAAAAAGTAAATCGATAATTTTGCTAAAGGAAAGTCACATGTTTGAGATGGAAAAAGCGCAGCGTGTCAGCCTGACGATGCAGGTTGAAGCGAAGCTGAAAGGAGCGCTGATTGTCGGTGTACTCAAGCCGGGCGCGCGACTGGTCACGAAAGAGATTGCTGAAAAACTGGGAACCAGCGTCACGCCGGTACGCGAAGCATTATTGCGCCTGGTCTCCGCCGGTGCGCTGGATGCCACGCCCGCGCAGGCGTTTCTGGTGCCAAAAATTCCCCAGTTGCGCTATCAGGAAATCACGCTGATCCGCAAAAATCTGGAAGGGCTTGCGGTGTCGCAGGCCTGTGAGCGGGTCACCGCAGATCACATCGCGCTGCTAAAAAACCTGAACGCAAAATTCCTGGCCGCCAAAAGAGAAAACAAGGTGGAAGAGGCGCTCGAGGCTAACCGCGAGTTCCGCTTTACGCTGTATGAGATGGCCGGAATGCCGACGCTGATGGCGCTGATCGAGCAACTCTGGGTGCAGATCGGCCCGTGCTTTAATTACCTCTATCCGCAGTCTTCGCCGGTGACGCAGGGCAAGCACAATTATGAGCAACTGCTGCTGGCGCTGGAAACCGGCGACAGCAAACGCTGCGTGAAGCTGATCCACAAAGCGATAGATGACGGTGCGGCTATTCTGGTGGAACACTATTTTTCACAGGAAAACCCCAACGCTATTCAGGACTCATCCCGCCCATAAAAAAAGGTGCACAAAAGTGCACCTTTTTTGCTTATAACGCCGTGGCGTTGATCAGAACATCAGAACCATCCACGGATAGGCAATCAGCATCATGCCGCCGAGGAAGATGGCGCCGAAAATAGTCCCCAGACGCCAGTAATCTTTGGTCGGCAGATAACCGCTGCCGTAGTAAATCGGGCTCGGGCCGGTGCCGTACGGCGTGATAATCCCCATCACACCCAGCGACGTCACCATCATCAGGCAGTAAACCGGCATGTTGATGCCCGGAATGGCAGCGGCGATAGTCAGCATCGCCGGTAACAGCGCGGTGGTGTGCGCCGTGGTACTGGCGAACAGGTAGTGCAGCAGGAAGAACGCAATCAGCAGCATCACAGCGGCGACCTGCGGGTCGAAACCGTTGAGCAACTGACCGCCTTCTTTACCCAGCCAGGCGATGAAACCGACGCGCGCAAGCCCATCGGCCAGCGCCACCAGCGTGGCAAACCAGGCAAAAGTATTCCAGGCCGGTTTGTTGCTGGTAATGTCGTTCCAGTTCAGTACGCCGGTCCACAGCATCAGAACCACCACCAGTAACGCGGCCAGCGCCGGTTCAATCCAGGCGGCGGCAAAAATCCACATCAGCAGGGCGGAACACACGAAGATCAGCAGCAGGATTTCGTTACGCGACAGCTTGCCCAGTTTCTCCAGCTCAGCCTTCGCCCATTTCGGGACTTCATCGTTAATTTTGACTTCCGGCGGATAGAACCAGTACGCCAGCAGCGGCATGGTGAGGATCAGAATCACGCCCAGCGGCAGGAAGGCGAGGAACCACATCCCCCACGAAATGTTGAAACCGATGATACTTTTCACCAGCGCCAGCGCCAGCAGGTTCGGGGCCAGTGCGGAGAGGAACATCGAACTGGTAATACAGGCCGCAGTGATCGCAACCCACATCAGATAGGAACCGATTTTACGTGCGCTCGGGTCGTTCGGTTTGGAACCATACAGCGGCGGCAGGTTGGCGATGATCGGGTAAATGGTCCCGCCGCTGCGCGCGGTGTTAGAAGGCGTGAAGGGCGCGAGCAGCAGGTCGGCGAAGGTGATGGCGTAACCGAGCGTCAGGCTGCGACGACCCAGATATTTCACCAGAATCAGTGCCAGACGGCGGCCAAACTGCGTTTTGTCATAACCGGCGGCAAACATGAAGGCGCCGAAAATCAGCCAGACCGTGGAGTTACCAAAGCCGCTGACCGCCCATTTAAAGGCTTCGGTCGGCATTTTAAACTTCGGATCTGCCAGTTCTGCCGGACTGAATAACAGCCACTGGCCAAACAGCGCGATGACCACCACGCCGGTCAGGCCGATCACCGCACCGGGCAAAGGCTCGAAAATCAGACCGACAATCACCCCGACGAAGACGGCGAAGAAATGCCAGGCATAAGGTTGTAATCCGGCGGGAACCGGCGTCAGCAGCAACAGCACTGCCACCAGAACTGGCAGGAATAGCATGATCAGACGTTTTTTTTGCCCCGCAGAGGCCGGAGCAGCCTTGTTGGGGTCATTCAAAGTCGTTGTGGGTTTCATAGTTTGGTCTGCCCGTGATTGAAAGGAAGCGTTACGCCCTGGTTGTCCATGCGTGATTTTGTATTCGAAAAAGTCATTTTGCTATTTCACTTCGACATCTTAAATCCATGAATTTTTCTTTATCGGAAGCTTGTCACGTATTACAAAAAGATGATGTTTTGAGTAAGAGATGATTAAAAACTAAATATTATCTGTAACCTGCATGACCCCGCGAAGTCATTATTATTTAAATAAAATACCACCGTAAGTTGTGTGGTTATTTTTTGGCAAAAAGTCCTGCTAATGAGAATGTAGAGTAAAATTTCACAAACGCCAGTTTTCGGGTTCAACCTGCTGATTTATCAGGTGAGATTTTTTATGTTAATCAAAAGTTGATTTTTGTCAATCGCTCGATAACAATTGGAGATGGTATTTGATTTAATGTCGGGTAAATAAACAACTCCTGTTCCCTCGAACGTTATAACGACCCACATCGCCCTTTTCTTTATTCGCATAAACAGAAAAGTAAACAAAAAAGTAAACAAAAAATCAGACAGATTTTTTAAATTCATCACCTGCATCGGATTGCTTAATTTAACGGTAAGTAATGCGGCCACGGAAAATTCAAGACTTTTAAATTGCGGAGTTGATCAACATGAATAAGCTCACCCCGGTCCTTAAGCCACTGACGCTGCCCAACGGCGCGGTGCTGAAAAACCGCCTGCTGATGGCGCCAATGACCACCTGTACGGGCTTTTACGACGGTACAGTCACCAGCGAACTGGTGGAGTATTACCGCGACCGCGCCGGCAGCATCGGGACCGTCATCGTTGAGTGTTGCTTCATTGATCGTTTAGGCCCGGCGTTTCCGGGCGCGATTGCCATCGACAGTGACGACAAAATTCCCGGCCTGAAAAAAATTGCTGACGCCATCAAATCCAAAGGGTCGAAAGCGATCCTTCAGATTTATCACGGCGGCCGTATGGTTGAACCTGAACTGATCGGGGGCCGTACGCCGGTTGCGCCAAGTGCTATCGCCGCGCCGCGTGAAGGAGCTACCACACCGAAAGAGCTGACCGGCGAAGAAGTGGAAACCATGATCACCAAATTTGGTGATGCGGTGAACCGTGCGATTAAAGCCGGATTCGACGGCGTGGAAATCCACGGTGCGAACACGTATCTGATTCAGCAGTTCTATTCCCAGAACTCCAACCAGCGCACCGATAAGTGGGGCGGCGACCGCGACAAACGCGCGCTGTTCCCGATGGAAGTGCTGGAAATCACCCATAAAATGGCGAAACGCTTCGCCGACGCCTCCTTTATTATCGGCTACCGTTTCTCGCCGGAAGAGCTGGAAGTGCCCGGCATTCGTTTCGACGACACGATGTACTTGCTGGAAAAACTCGCCGCGCGCGGGCTGGATTACGTGCATTTCTCCGTCGGCCAGCTGCTGCGTCCTTCTATTGTCGATACCCAGGACCCGACGCCGCTTATCACTAAATTCCGCGCCATGCGTTCTGAGACGCTGGCCAAAGTGCCAGTGATTGGTGTGGGCGGTGTGGTGAATAAATCCGATGCCGAAAGCGCGCTGGAACACGGCTTTGATCTGGTGGCGGTGGGCAAAGCCTGCATCGCGTACCCGGACTGGGCTGACCGCATCATTAATAACGATCACCTCGAGCTGTATATCGACAGCCACAAACGTGAAGAGCTGAATATTCCGGAACCGCTGTGGCGCTTCTCGCTGGTCGATGCCATGATCCGCGACACCAGCGTCACCGGCCGTAAATATAAGGCCGGCGTTTATCAGGAGAAAGTAGAAGCCGAAGCGCTGAAACTGAAAATCAACGTGGTGCTCGATACTGACCGTATTACCGATATTCAGCTGGTCAAAGATGACTCGCTGGACGTTGATTTCACCACCACGTTCGAAAGCCTGCGTACGCGCATGCTGGTGGCCAACAGCCCGCACGTTGATGCGATTACCGGCGCAACCACGCAGAGTGAGGCGCTGAAAAAAGCCGTTTCACGCGCCATGACAACCTCGAACAAAGAACACGTCATAGATGAAGGCGGTAACCCGCAGGCACCGCAAAACTTTGACGTTGTGGTCATCGGCAGCGGCGGCGCAGGGCTGGCGGCGGCGATTCAGGCGCACGACGACGGCGCACATGTGGTGATTATCGAAAAAATGCCGACCATTGGCGGCAACACCATCAAAGCCTCCGTCGGGATGAATGCGGCAGAAACACGCTTCCAGAAACTCAAAGGCATAGAAGACAGCAAAGACCTGTTCTATGACGAAACGCTGAAAGGCGGGAAGTTTAAAAACAACCCGGTACTGCTGCGTGAGTTTGTTGAACTGGCGCCGGAAGCCATCGAATGGCTGGCGGCGAAAGAGATCGAACTTAACGACATCACCATCACCGGCGGGATGAGCATCGACCGCACGCACCGTCCGGCAGACCGTTCTGCGGTGGGCGGATTCCTCATCAGCGGTCTGGTGAAAAACATCAACAAACGCGAAATCGAAGTTCTGCTGGAAACGTCTGTTTCGGAAATCCTGTTCGAAAACGGCGCAGTCTCCGGCGTGCAGGTGGTCGATGAATACAATGACACCCGTATCCTGAATGCGAAAAGCGTCATTGTTGCCACCGGCGGTTTCAGCGCCAACCGCAACATGGTGGTGAGCTACCGTCCGGATCTTGACGGTTTCGTCACGACCAACCACGCGGGCGCGACCGGCAGCGGCATCGCGATGTTGCAAAGACTGGGCGCAGATACCGTGGACATGGGCGAAATCCAGATCCACCCGACGGTCGAACAAACCACGTCTTACCTGATTTCAGAAGCCATTCGCGGCGGCGGGGCGATTCTGGTCAGTCAGGCCGGTCACCGTTTCTACAACGAAATGGAAACCCGCGACAAAGTCTCCGCCGAAATTATCGGGCTGCCGGAGAAAAGTGCGTGGATTATCTTCGATGAGCAGGTGCGGGCGAATAACAAAGCGGCGGACGAATACATCGCCAAAGGGTTTGTGCTCAGCGCACCGACTCCGCAGGAACTGGCCGTCAAACTGAACATGGATCCGCAGGTGCTGGCCGACACGCTGGAGCGCTATAACCTGTTCGTGGTCGCGAAAAAAGACGAAGACTTTGGCCGTACAACTGCGCTGCGTCACCCGCTCAATCAGGGGCCGTTCTTTGCAATCCGCATCGCACCGGGCGTTCACCACACCATGGGCGGCGTCACCATCAATCCTGACACCGCGGTTCTGGATGCCCAGAAACAAATCATCCCTGGCGCCTGGGCTGCCGGTGAAGTCGTAGGCGGTATCCACGGCGCAAACCGGATTGGCGGCAACGCCGTGGCCGACATCATCATCTTTGGGACGCTGGCGGGGAGGAAGGCGACGGCATTTTCGAAGGCATAAATACTGCGTTGGTTAACCGACAGTGGGATCGGGAAAGTTTCGGTTTTTCAATTGCAGTGATCGCTCAGCGGCTGACGCCGAAACCGACCAAAGAGGCCCGGGACGGGGCCTCTTTGGCATCTCCACGTCTTTTTCAACACGCGCTATCGCGCGCAGTGAAAGAGGCCAGGATTTTCATGGGGCGCGGCGATAGGCGCTCCTTGAAGCCAGTTTGGGTGGTAAACCCAAAATCCCACCCCAGACTTATCCAACTCCCCCATAACGTTATGATAAAAATAGCATTAACATCGATCGCGTAGCGAACACGTTACCGGCATGTTAATGTGAGTTTTGCCTGCCCATTTTTGCCAATAATAAAAGCCTGCTAATAATGAAAAACAATCACGATCTGGCCGTTATGCACTGGGGGACGTACCGCGTCACCACGGACGACGGTGTTTTGAAATCTGTTAAACCGGTGGAATGGGATCGCAACCCGTCTGAAATTGGCCAGTCACTGGTCGGTGGCGTTGACGGTGACAGCCGTATCCGCCGCCCTGCGGTGCGCCTCGGCTATTTACAACACGGCGCGGCCTCGCGTGAAGGGCGCGGGAAAGAGCCGTTTGTGGAAGTCAGTTGGGAGACCGCGTTATCGCTTATCGCAGGCGAGCTTCAGCGGGTGAAAACTAAACACGGCAATTCCGCGTTTTATGCCGGTTCCTACGGCTGGTCGAGCGCCGGGCGTTTCCATCACGCACAAAGCCAGATGCACCGGTTTTTCAACCAGTTCGGCGGCTACACCGGCAGCACCAATACTTACAGCCTGGCCGCCGCCGAGCGTTTGCTACCGCACATTATCGGCGACCTGGATGTCCTGCAAAAACAACATACTCACTGGTCGGTTCTGGCCGGAAATTGTGAGCTTTTTGTCGCCTTTGGCGGCCTGCCGTGGCGCAATGCGCAGGTTAACGGCGGTGGTGCGAACGATCACTCCCTGAAATACTGGCTCCAGACCCTGGAGCAAACGGGTACGCGCTTTATCAACGTCAGCCCGGTGAAAAACGATCTGTCTTCGGTGAAATCCGCACAATGGCTTTCCCTCAAACCGGGCAGCGATACCGCGCTGCTGCTGGCGCTGAGCTACGTTCTGATCGACGAATCCCGCTATAACGCCGGTTTTATTGCCAGCCATACGGTCGGATTTGACACCTATCGCGACTACCTGACCGGCGCGAAAGACGGCAAAGCCAAAACGCCGGAATGGGCAGAATCCCTGACCGGTATGAGCGCGGAAAGCATCCGGGCGCTGGCGCGGGAGATGTCGGAAAAGCGCACGATGATCAACATCGCGTGGTCATTGCAGCGGGCAAGGCAGGGCGAACAGACCTTCTGGGCGACGGTGGCGCTGGCGTCACTGCTCGGGCAAATCGGTACGCCGGGCGGCGGGCTGGGTTTTGCCTATGCCTCGACCAATCTCGCCGGTTCTGACCGCCGCACCTTCTCCGGCCCGCGTTTGCCAATGGGCAAAAATCTGGTAAGCGAGCATATTCCGGTCGCACGACTTTCCGACATGCTGCTCAATCCGGGGACGGAATATCAGTTTGACGGCAAAAATTGCCGGTACCCGGATATCCGCGTGGTGTACTGGGCGGGCGGCAACGCGTTTCACCATCATCAGGATATCAACCGGCTGATCAACGCCTGGCGTAAACCGGACACGGTCGTGGTTCACGAACAGTACTGGACCGCACAGGCGAAATTCGCTGATATCGTGTTGCCGGTGACGACATCGCTTGAACGTGAAGACATCGGCAGCGCCAGCAATGACGGCTTTATGATTGCCATGCGTCAGCATATTCCGCCGTTTGCAGAGGTAAAAAGTGACTACGAGATTTTCGCTGAACTGGCCGCAAAAATGGGCTTTGGCGAGGAATTCAGCGAAGGACGCGACCCGGCGCAATGGCTGCGCCATATCTATGAAATTTCACGTCCGCGCGCCGAAGCTGACGGCATCGAACTGCCTGACTTTGAAGATTTCTGGCAGCAGGGAAAAATCGAATATGCACGGCCGGACACGCCGCAGATCTTCCTGAAAGCGTTCCGTGATGATCCGCAAGGCGCGCCACTCGCCACGCCTTCGGGCAAAATCGAACTGTTTTCGCAGACCGTCGCCGACTTTGATTACGAAGAATGTCCCGGTTTTCCGTTCTGGTTTGAACAGGATGCGCAGGAACAGCAGGCATTCAGCGCCCGCTGGCCGCTGCATCTGCTTTCCAGCCAGCCACGTACGCGTCTGCACAGCCAGTACGATCACGGAGCCGTCAGCCGCGGTACCAAAGTGCAGGATCGCGAACCGTTGTGGTTACACCCGCAGGACGCCGCTGCGCGCGGTATCACAGAAGGCAGCATCGTGCGCGTCTTTAACGATCGCGGGGCGATTTTAGCGGGGGTGCATATCACGGAAGATTTACGTCCCGGCGTGGTACAGATGTCCACGGGAGCCTGGTATGACCCGCAGGATCCAACGCAGCCGGATTCAATCGATAAGCACGGCAATCCGAACGTACTGACGGAAGATCGCGGGAGTTCGCGCCTCGGTCAGGGATGTACCGCGCAAAGTTGCTGGATTGAAATTGAACGTTGGGATGCGCCACTGCCGGATGTGACGGCGTTTAAGCCTCCGGTTTTTGTCGCTGCCGACGCGTAAAATGATGACAGTGCGATTCAGCCAAACGCCTCTTTGATCGCATTAGTAAAGCAGCGAATTTTCACAGTTTGCCGCAGCCCGGCCGGTGTCAGAACATGCATCGGCCGGGAAGGGCCGGTGTAATCCGGCAAAATCTGCACCAGCCGTCCTTGCGTAATTTCCTCATTGAGCACATCTTCCGGCCCCAGCGTCACGCCGTAACCTTTCACCGCCGCATGCAGCAAGGCCCGCCAGTCATTGGCGCGTAAACGACCGGCAGGGTGGACTTCATGTGTTTTCCCGTCCTTGCTGAAAATCCAGCGACACGGATCCTGCGGCGGCCAGATCCCGTAAACCAGACACGAATGCTGCGCCAGGCTGGCAGGCGTATCCGGCACACCGTTCTGCGCCAGATAGCCCGGCGAAGCGCAGGCAATCAGCCGGTAAGGCCGCAGCGGGCTGGCAATCATCGGGCCGTCGGTGAGCTCACCAATGCGCAAAATCACCTCATAACCTTCCTCGACCGGATCGACCATCCGGTCGGTCAGCGTCAGCTCAACCTGCGTTTCCGGGAATTTATCCAGATATTGCGTAATAAAAGGCGCGAGCGCCGAAGAGCCGAACGTAACCGGCGCATTCACGCGTATAACGCCGGAAGGCGTGGCTTTCATGTCCAGCGCAATCGCATCAGCGGCTTCCGCCTCGGCCAGCACCCGTTTGCAGCGTTCATAATAGCTTCGGCCAATATCGGTGAGATGCTGACGGCGCGTGGTCCGGTTGATCAGTACGGTGCCCAGCCGCGTTTCGAGCCGGGCAATATGTTTCGCCACCATCTGCGGAGAGATCCGCAATGCTTCGGCGGCGGCGGCAAAGGAGCCCAGTTCGGACGTCCTGACGAACACATTCATGCTGGTTAACCGGTTCATGATTCACTCCTTTTTGTTGTTTGTTTATGTCGATGATGGCGATTTATCAACGCTGAGTATCGAATTATTCTTTATCTTTCTGCAACGAAATGAAAGGTGAAATCATGAAAATAGGCATTATTGGCGCAGGATTTGTCGGCCGCGCAGTCGCCAAACTGGCACTTAAAGCGGGGCATCAGGTGATGCTGAGTAATTCACGCGGGCCGCAGACACTGTTCAGCCTGAAACCTATGATTGGTTGTGAAATCGGAACTGCTACGGAAGCCGCAATTTTCGGTGACATCGTGGTGATCGCCGTGCCGCTAACCGCCATCGGGCAATTACCGGCCGCCGGACTCACCGGGAAGCAGGTTATCGACGCCGTAAATTACTACCCGGATCGCGACGGTCAGGTGCCCGTGCTGGATAATCACACGACCACCACCAGCGAATATCTCGCCGGTTTCCTGCCGGGTGCGACCATCACCAAAGCGTTCAACTCGATTCGGATGACCGATCTTGAAAACGAAGGCTTACCGGCCAGCGACCCGCAACGCCGCGCACTCCCGCTGGCAGGTGACAACGCGGAAACGAAAAAGCTGGTGGCCGGTTTATACGATGCTTTTGGTTTCGACGCCGTCGACGCCGGTTCGCTCTCCGAAGGCTGGCGCTTCGAACGCGGCACGCCGACGTATTGTGTGCTGATGTCGAAAGAAGAACTGAAGGTTGGGCTGGAAGGGACGAGGAGGGACGTGCAGTAATACAGATATCAACGCCCGGATGGATGGCCGGGCTTTGATTATCTGAGTGATGTAGCCATATCTTTTTGGGATATCTTTTTGTCTATGCGGTTGTCTGTCCATTCCAGGAATCTTTGTGTATTATATTACCGTTACAATGTTTCCATATAATTGATTCATAGCGTAATTGGATGTTTTCTAAATGTGTTCCTGTCATTCCACCGGGAAACAGATTCGGAGTAATTGCTGTTACTTTTATATTTTCCAAAATAATATTGAAGTATTCGCTTTCTATCCCGGCATCCATGATTTGATACATTTTAAGAATTGCTGATTTGAGCGTTAACCCATTCGTTAAGGCCCGGTAAAGAAAAGGAGTTACTCTGTCAAATTCCTTTTGTAGTGTAATCGGTTCATGAACTCGGGTGCCTGTTAATCTTCCTGTGTGCGCATCCGCAGGAATATGCATATTATGACTCAGCGACTTTATTTCAATTGAGCCAATTCTCCCTGTCACTAACGACTCTCCGACAATTGGGGAACCATTTTCGTCATTTAACCAAAGATAAACTGGATTTGACATGCGAGAACCTTTTTAAGTGAATTGTGATGTTTTTCAATTTTTCCCGAAAAACCTATCAATGATATTATATAATCCGTATAGAAAGGCTAGCCAAAGAGCCATACCAATAAGCTTCGCAGGCCATGGCTCTAGCTTCATAATGCACAGTAGCGAACCTACTATTACCAACAGGGGATATAAAAATTCCAGAGCGTAATAAACTAAAAGCGCCAAAATTTTTCTGAATGTGTTAAGCAGGAATTTGACAGTTTTGAAAAATGGCTGATTATTATGCATCCAGTTTTATCCTCAATTTTTCCATTATTTTTCTGAATGCAGGAGCTCCCTGTGTAACGCGAACTTGTATCGCATCAACGAAGGGTTGTGTAGAGGCTTCGAATAGGAAATAAAGAAGATCGTAATTTCTTAGCCTTAGCATTTTGTATACGTCAGGGCTCTGTTGCTCCAATCTTTCTGACGTTCTTATCGAACGTTCCATCATGCCGCCGATGAGCAGAACACCAGTCAGCGCGGCTATGGGTCTTGATTTAAAAGTAGCTGTTATAAAAGAAACTCGCTCTAAAACGGCGGCGGCTGTAATCGATATTATTGTATTGGTTCCCAACCTCCCAATGATTGACGCGATGACATTACGATACACTTTATCTTGCTCTGATTCAGAAAGATATTTATTGAACGAATTAAATATCATGCTTACAGCATTGATTATGTTTTCATAATTCAGAATGTCATTTTTAATGGCATCAGCCATTCTTATTCTGGTTGTTTCGTGTCTGTAGTAGGAATCTGTATCAAAAACCCCATACACCAGATACCCGAAATCGAGAGGAACAGTAAGTGCACCATGCACTAATCCCGTTATAGTTTCAGGAGATAAAATAATTTCCGCTATCCGCTCTGCTATATCATCAGTATCTGTCATATTAACCCTTTAAACAGTAAGTTATCACATACTTTTCTAAATTTCCTATCGCTATTCTTTAGCATTTTCTAATGCCCGCTAATATACTCCCGTGGCCTGCGTGGGTATAATGCAAAGAATCTATACGTCATGGATGATGTATAGATTTGAAAAATTATTTGTTCTTCTTAATTATGTGAGTATATATAAGGGGCTGTGCAGTGTCTGAATACAATTTTATTTTCGAGGAGTCAGCTCACCTGAATCTTTATTTAATGGGTTTGCAAATAAATCGTCCTCTCCCCCTGTGCAGGGGAAGTAAATATACATTAATTAAATTGTATTCCAAAAAAATAACTGGCAAAAATCTCAAACACTCCCTCCGAATTACATAGCCACTCGCCGCTTTCAAAAATCAGGCTGAAAGGAGGGGTGGGAAACCGCGACTCTTTTCGCGCGGTTTGAAACCCGGGTGAAGGGACCGCGCAGCGGCAGGATTTTGCGGCAATAGCAGAAATTGATGAAACATGGTCAGCGAGCGGTAGCGCGCAGTTAAAAGCGAGGGTGTCCAGAGGGCGCGCTAACGCGCCCTTTGGGTCAGTTTGGGCGGCAACTCAGATTGTTGCCCTTAACGTTTGATGCCTCAGACCCCCTCCGGTACCCACGCTCCCTGCAATTTCACCTGCGGGAATCCCGCTGTCAGAATTCGCAGTTCGGCGTCACGCGGCGTGTTATCGCCTTGCCCCTGAATGCTGACGATATCCTGCGGGCAGGCGGAGAAGGCGACATAGCAATCCATTTCGGCGCGAAGAATGATGTAATCGCCCGGACGCGTGACGACCGGCAGGGTTTTCAGCGTGCGGCCATCGGGCTGAACCTGAATATTCATGAAGATGTTAAACGACGCCAGATTTCCGTGCGGCAAATGTACGCCCAGCTCCGCCATGCCTTCGAACAGATTGTCGTGGCAGTTGCGGTGCGGTTCGGTGCAGCCGAGCAGTTCATAACGGCGCGCGTCGCAGGCGGCCATAAACGTGTCGTGGACGCCCGGTGACGTGTCGGCCACCAGCGTGAGAATAGGGTGGCGCTGGCTGGTGATAAAGCTGTCGCCGACCTGCGGATTCAGCCGCTGATTCCATACCCGCGTGGCTTCCATACACATATATTCGCCGACATCCGCCGCGTTATACGCCCAGCAATCGACCACCTGCGTCCCGTGTAAATTCACCACCTGCACCGCTTCACCCTTTTTCAGATGCACCGCTTTGCCGTGGCGCGCCGGAATAAGCTGGATGTCGCGATGCTCAAGATCAGCTGACATGTTTTTTTCTCCTGGTTAATGTTGCATGCCGCGACGATAGCGCGTCATGCGAAATTCAATATGGCGCGCCAGCCAGTCAATCAGGCTGTTCAGCACCCAGTAACACAGCGCCACCGTGAGATAAATCTCCAGCGGCGCGTAAGTATCAGAAATCGCCTGTTTGGCGGCGTACATAAATTCCTGTACCGAAACAATCGAAAGCAGCGCCGAATCTTTAATCAGACCGATCATCAGCCCGACCAGCGGCGACAACATCTGCGGCAGCGTCTGGGGTAAAACCACATCGCGCAACTGCTCGGTGCGGCTTAGCCCCAGAACGCGGCAGGCTTCCCACTGGCCGCGCGGCAACGCCTCAACCGCGGAGCGGATCACCTGAGCGATATACGGCGCGTAATACAATGTCAGCGCCAGTACGCCGACCTGCGGCGAAGTGAATGTGATGTCATATTCCGGCAACACGAAATAGAGCAGATAGATGACAATCAGCAGCGGTAACGCCAGCGTCAGGCTGGTATAAATACGCAGGATCCGCTGCCAGAACGGCGGGGCGCGCATTAACGCGGTCGCCATCAGCGTGCCCCAAAGCAATGAACAAAATGCCGCGATGGCGCAAAGTTTAAGGGTGGCCGCCATGCCGTCGCCCAGCGACGGCAGTGAGCTGAGAATCGCCTGCCAGTCCATTACGCAACCCTCCGTTTCGCTTCCAGATGGCGCACTGCGCTGATCAGCGGCAGCGCAATCAGCAGATATCCCGCCGATACCAGCAGTAAAACTTGTGTCGCGTCATAGGTTCGCGCAATCACAATTTGCCCGGCGTAGGTCAGTTCAGTGAGCGCGACTACCGACGCCAGCGGGGTGGTTTTGAGCAAAATGGTGAACTCGTTGACCAGCATCGGCAGGCTGGCGCGCAGGATTTGCGGGTTAATCACAAACCACCACGTTAGCCACCGGCTCAGCCCCAGCGTGCGGGCGGCTTCGCGCTGGCCTTTAGTGACCAGACTCTGGTTCACACGCAGGATCTCCGCAACGTAAGCGCCGCTGTTCATCCCGATCGCCAGCACGGCGGCGAGCATCGGATGCCCGCCAAGCCCCAGCCGCGGCAGGGTAAAAAACACCACAAAAAGCTGCACGATGGCGGGCGTGCCGCGCATCAGGCTGACATACAGCCGTCCGAACGCGCGCCACGGCCATGCACGGCGAAGCTGGAGAAAACAGACAATCTGCCCCAGAACGATACTGAGCAGTGCCGCGAGAACGGTCAGGATCACCGTCATCAGCAGGCCATGCCCTAACTCGAGAAGTGCGGCGATGACCTGTTCACTCAGCCCCAACATGCGTTACTCCCCGCCGAATGCGGACAGATTTTCCGCTACCGAAAGCCGCAGCGGCGCCGGTTTGTCATTGCCTTCGATGCCGGTACAGCAGGCCGACGCGATAAACAGCGTGTCCGCCACCACGCGGCAGGTGATGCTGTCGCCCGGCTGCGTGCGGTTGGTTTCCGGCAGAATTTCGCCTTCGCGCGTCAGGCGGACGTGCATAAACAGATTGATCGGATCCGGCAGTTTCGGCACGTCCATGTTCAGCCGCGCAAGTTCGCCCTGTACGGCTTCAATGCAGCCTTCACCTTCATAACCCTGTTGTGCCAGCCATGCGCGGGTCGATCCCGGCAGCAGCAGATCGTGACGCTTCACGCTGTCTTTCCCCAGCACCATCACCGGACGGCGACGGTTGTTCACCAGCCGCATCCCTGAACCGAGCAGATAGCTGTTGCTGAATACGCGGGTGTGATGCACGGAAAGCCACACGGCAGGATCGGTCAGGCTGAAACCAAACAGCGACGCCACGGCGCCTTCGCCCAGCGCAGTGATGCGCAGCAACTGACCGCGCAGCACGCGGATGGAACCTGCTTCTCCGGCTTTAATTTCGACAGGCGCGGCGAGCGGACGCACGTCGCTTTCGGCCCAGGCCTCACGCATTAACAGCATGCTGACTCTCCCCGTGGTAATGATTGCTGACCTGAATATCAATCGGCGTGACCTGCAAACCGTTGCCGGGAATGATGTCCTGCGGGCAGGAAGACACGGCGCAAATCAGGTCGCACAACGCTTCAAACACAATGCAGTCGCCCGCTTTACTGGTCGGATCGGTGACTTCCATCCGGCCATCGGCGGTCACCGGCCCGTTCTGGAACAGATTGAACGGCTCCGGCAGGCTGAAATACGTTACACCGTGCGCCTTCATACCTTCGAGCAGGTTATCGACGCAGTTGCGGTGACCTTCCACGCCGAAATCGACGCTAAACCGCGTGCGGTCGCAGGCCGGAACATTGGCATCGTGAATGCCAATGGTGTCAGCCACAATGCGCAGCATCGGGCGGTTTTCACTCGACCACAACGCGTCGCCGGGTTTGAAGAACAGCGAGCGCAAATGCTGGCGCGTATGCACCGGCGAAAGCTTCTCGCGGAGATCGTCCGCATTGACCGCCACAAAGTCGGCGGCCTGTTGCCCTCCGGTGTCTATGACGGTAATAAACTGGCCTTTTTTCACCTCAAAGGTTTTGCCGTGACCGGCAGGCACCGTCAGTGTTGATTGGCACATAACTTACTCCTGAGGGATGAAATCGCTGGCGGGCACGGTAAACGTGGTGCCGAGATACTGTTTTTGCAGGGCCGAAAGCTCGCCATCTTTTTGCATCGCCAGAATGTGATCGCTGATGGCTTTGTTCAGGCTGACATCGTCTTTACGCGTGGCCCACGCCATCCACTGCGACGGCCCGGCTTCGCCGACCTGCACGACTTTATTCGGGTATTTTTTGACAATTGGTGCGAGTACCGAGATATCGTCATAAACGAAATCGGCACGTCTGGTCATCAGCGTGCTGACGGTCTGATCGAGCGTATCAACGCTGATAATCGTGATGGGTTTTTTGCCTTCTTTGGTCAGCGTTTCGTTAAAGCCTTTCAGCAACTGCTCCGGCACGCTGGCGCTTTTTACCGCGCCGCTCAGCCCGGAGAGATCGTCAGGCGTCAGCTTTTTGCTGCTGAATTTTTTCGCTTCGTTTTCACGCACCAGCACACCGTTGACGGTTTTGCTGTAAGGCGTGGTGAACAGCACTTTTTTGGCGCGCTCGGCGGTCACATTCAGGGAAGAACCTTCGGCATTGAATGACCCTGAAATCAGGCCGGGCAAAATGCCGCTAAATGCCGTTTTCTGAAACTCCAGTTTCACGCCGAGGTCTTTGGCGAACGATTCCATGATCGCCACGCTGTAACCGGTGATTTCGCCTTTATCGTTGGTGAATTCATAAGGTGGGAATGTCGGGTCGATGCCAACGGTGATTTTTCCGCTGCTTTTAATGTCCGACAAAGTATCAGCCTTAGCGGCTGTTGCTGCGCCGAGCGTGAGCAAAGTGGCGATCAGCAGTGCTGTTTTTTTCATTATGGTGTTTCCCTGGTGTTGGTGAAATGTCATTCCTACCAGAGCAGATTCCGTGCCAGTTTTCTGATCGATGAAACGGGAATCTCAGCAGGGAACCCCTTTTTCTCAGTGAATCAATGAGAAACAAGTGTTTCTTTGGTTGTTTATTTAATTTCTCTGGTTTCATATCAATTGAAAAAAAAGCGACGTCCGCAAACGCCGTTGCACTGATTTGGTGAGAAACTACACAACGCGTGCGCCGTAACAGCGCATTATTCCAGCTCGTCGAGACTCTGGTGCAGGGTTTCGATAGAGGCCAGATGGTAGCTACCGGTTTTCCCCATACTGCGGGCGACCAGTGAGCAAAGCAGATTACAGACGCCGGAAAGGGCGACGGTGCTGTCAAAAATCAGGTTCACATCGGTGTGGCAGCGCAATACCCAGTTGGCATGTTTCGCCGGTTTACCTGCCAGCACATCGGAGATATACAGCATCGGCACATGCATTTCGTGCAGGGCGTTCATGGCCGTTTCCAGTGCGGGCATACGCCGGCGCAGGCCCACGCAAATCACGATATCCTGCGGACCCAGCATGGCCAGATGTTCCGCCAGAGAATCCCCGGCGCGCGGCAGCAGCTGGACATCGGGATGAATATGGACGAGATCGCGGTAAATCAGCATGGCGATGGTCTGACTGTGGCGCCAGCCCATCACCACAACGCGCCGCGCACGGGCAATCGTCTTCACGCAGGCTTCCAGTTGCTCCGTTTCCAGCGAACGGAACGTATTCACCAGACTGGAGACTTCTTTTTCCAGATGATTTTGTATCAATGTATCAAGGGGAGAAGCACTGGGCACAGCCTGAAGATACAACGGGGAGCCGCTGTTTTGCATTTCACGCGCCTGACGGCGGGCGGCATCATAACTTTCATAGCCGATATGGCGGAAAAACCGCGTCGCAGTGGCTTTGGAAACCCCCGCGCTCTGCGCCAGTTCTGTTGCCGTATTCATGGCTAACTGCCCAGGCGCTGCCAGCAAGACATCGGCCAGACGCTGTTCGTGCAAAGAGAGCTGATCCCAATGCTGGCGGATACGGCCTTCTAACGATGCCGTTTTTGCGTTCATGGATGATCCCCGGAAATAAAAATCTGATCCTGCACAGAACGTGCCGGGTTGTCATCAGGTAAATGAAAGGGGGATGTGGGTCAACGCCGGGCTGGCTTTTTAGCAGGATCGAGAAAATCCCGGTTTTCATGTGCGGTGAACGCTCAGCGGCGGGTGCCGAAACCGACAAAGAGGGCTATGACGAGCCCTCTTTGGGATCTCCGCGTCTTTTTACAACAGGTTTTGCCGTTAAAGGCGGTTTGGGGCGCCCCCCAAAATTCTGACTAAAACTTACTTAATTTCAGTCACAAAATTCTCACGACTTCTGCGTACCTTTTTGAGGTTCACCAGCCAGTCGCCTTCATGCGCGCGATAGCCGATTGGCAGGATGATCACGCTGCGCAGGTTTTTCTCTTTCAGGCCGAGGATTTCATCGACGGCGGCCGGGTCAAAACCTTCCATCGGGGTGGCGTCCACTTCTTCGAAAGCGGCGGCGATTAACGCTGCGCCCAGACCGATATAAGCCTGACGGGCAGCGGCCTGATAGTTAGCTTCGGTTCCGCGTTCCGCGACAATTCCCAGCAGCATTTTGCGATAGTTTTCCCAGCCTTCATTGACGAAACCGCGCACATCGTTGGTCAGGTCGAACATCATATTTACGCGTTCTTCGGTGATGTCATCCCAGGCGGCGAATACCAGCAGGTGAGAGCTGTCCGTTACCTGCGCCTGATTCCATGCAACGGCGCGAATTTTTTCGCGAACTTCCGGGTTGGTGACGACAAACAGCTCAAACGGTTGCAGGCCGCTTGAGGTAGGCGCAAGGCGGACGGCCTCGATGATGCGTTCAAGCTTGTCAGCCGGTACGCTTTTGGTTGGGTCGAATTTTTTAGTGGCGTAGCGCCATGCCAGTCTGTCGTTTAAGGTCGTCATCATTTATTCCTGAAGGATAAGTTTGGAACCGTGGGGTTAATCGCCCGTGAAGTCATTTCCCCAAATACTTGCTGATATTCGCATTATCCGGTCCTTCGTGTTTTATGGATTTGAGCCCTGCCATAAATTCACACAAGTTGCCGCCAGTAACGCCGTTGGATCAAGGCTTTGGGATAAATGAACTGACGAAACAGCGTCCAGCGCGGGGGGCTCTTCGGTGCAGGCAAGCACCGGTTTGTTCCAGCAACTGCCGGTAGCCAAACTCACTGTTTACCTGAACGGTTTCACGCAGGAATTCACCGCGCGTTTCAAACATTTCGTGCTGAAAACACCCCCTGATCCACAACTCAGATATTTCGCCGCATAAACTAGAAAATTCTTAGAATATTGGCGGCAAAAAACGCTTTGCGGTTGTTTGTGATCAATTTTGGATGAAATGTGCGGGTTTATTGATCGGAGGTGAAAGCGGAAAAATAATGTCAATCAGACAAAATTTTAAAAGCACGTAAAGATCGGCTTTGTTGAATAAATCGGATTTAGATAAAAGCTCCCCTCGTCGCTGACTTTCTCAGGCAATCCTTACGC
>NZ_JAEMGT010000126.1:0-1342 GCF_017655185.1 Rahnella sp. ChDrAdgB13
ATGAGCAAAATGACCTTTGTTGTTGATTTCCCTGATGGTCAGGAACCGGCCGTGGGTGCTGGCAGCGATATTCTCGGTGGCAAGCTGGTCAGCGTAGCTTTTTCGGATATCAGTATGCGCCGGGAGTGGCATTCTGTTGATGAACTACCGCCGTTTAATTGTGCTTTGTGGGCAACGTATTCCGATGGTTCTACTGGCGTGGATTGTTTCAGTGAACACATGGGCTGGGATAGTGATCGTGATGCAGAAGATATTTACGTCACGCACTGGATGGAATTACCGGAAGCAGCGGAGGTGGATGGTGAATGAAATAACAGAACGTGAACTGATTAAAAATGACCTGCTGGTGAGTGGTTATACTTTTCGTGAGGTGGCAAAATTAACAAAACACCTCAATACCCCTGATGGCCACATAACCTCTGAGTCAATGTGTCGTGACTTGGAGCTTGATGTTGCGCGGTCTCTTGGCATGGGGTGGCTGGTTCGTCACCTGATGGCACTTGCCGAGGGGGATAATCCGGTGGTTGCAGTGGCGGCGCTGGAACAGTTAGTTAAAATATCAATTCAGACGGGCGTTTTACTCAAGCCCGATCTTGTCTTTAATAACCTTAGTTAACCATTGCTTGCTGACGTTCTTAACCAATTCAAACGGGGCGTCAGCAAGTTCTTTCTTGATCCTCTCCAGAACGGGCTTCTGATAGAGCGCCTTAGCAAAATCATGCCCCTCTTGCGTTAATCTGATCGAGGTTATCTTCCACCCAATCCCTTTACTGGTATACACCAATCCAATATAAGACGGGTCTCGGGTTCGCAATTTACTGTCGCTGATTAAACCGTTTTCAATCAATAGGAGCGTATGAAAAACAAGCCGCTTCTCCTCATCCCCCTCTGCCGTATCAAAACCTATTTCACCTAAAGAAATAAATGGTTCGGGGCTGTCTAGGAATACTGAACATATCCTTTTTATCTCGTCAAAATCTATCTGCATAATTTGCCTTTATTTTTTTGTCCAGCGCTGCGCCTGAAGTCTATAAGGCACCTGATACTTAGCAAAGCTGCTGGTGGAGCAAATTACCACCTGTTGATAGAGTATTGACCTTTAACTCGGGATAATCATGTCAATAAAGTTACCAGACCCAAAACATGTGTTGATTAATGGAGTTAATATCCATGAAGTTTATGATTATTATCGGTTTTGTAATATCGGTGATCGGGCTTGCCGCCTGGATACTTAACGGTCCGTCGATGAAAAGTTGACTCAGTGAGTCAGTTGTGATCCAATAATCCCGCCGAATACATGTTGTAAACATTCCTATTATCGCTTTCAAAGCCCCCTCTGTGG
>NZ_JAEMGT010000016.1:0-26162 GCF_017655185.1 Rahnella sp. ChDrAdgB13
GAACGGACGGGGCTCGAACCCGCGACCCCCTGCGTGACAGGCAGGTATTCTAACCAACTGAACTACCGCTCCGCGTTTTGTTCTGGTTAAGAACGAGGCGGATATTAAGGAATACCCGCCATTACGTCAATGCTTTTCCTGATATTTTCTACCGACTGCACAGTTTTTCCACACACCGGATATTTTCAATACAAATTGCAGAAAATACGCATCACGAACGCCATAAACAGCTGCCGCCCTTTTTCACCACTAAATCTAACCGTTCTTCATGCCACGCCAGCTCCTGCTCTGAAGCCGTAATGACTTTCAACCCGGACACCGGACGCGCCACGCGCTGGATCCCCAACCCGTCTGCCCCGGTATTCTGCTCACCTTCGTGAGTGAATTTGATACTGGTCTGCCCGCCGGTCATCATCAGATAAACTTCTGAAAGAATTTCGGAGTCGAGCAATGCGCCGTGCAGCGTTCGTTTGCTGTTGTCGATCAGGTAGCGATCGCTCAGGGCATCGAGGTTGTTACGCTTGCCGGGAAACAGCTTTCGCGCCATCGCCAGACTGTCGGTGATTTTGCAGAAGGTTTCGGTTTTCGGCAGATTACGGCCAAGCATGCCGAACTCGTAATCCATAAAGCCGATGTCGAACGTTGCGTTATGAATGACTAATTCTGCACCGCGAATGTATTCGATAAAATCGTCGGCAATGTCGGCAAACACCGGTTTGTCGGCCAGGAATTCGTCACTGATCCCATGAACGCCGAAAGCTTCAGGGTCGACCAGACGATCGGGTTTGAGATAAATGTGGAAATTGCGCCCTGTCAGACGGCGGTTAATTACTTCAACAGCACCGATTTCGATAATCCGGTGCCCTTCGTAATGGACGCCGAGTTTGTTCATACCGGTGGTTTCGGTATCGAGAACGACGATCCTGTTAGATGTGTTTTGTAAATCCATGGTTATTTACCCAACCCTGCCGATCATTTTGAAACGAAACCCGGACGATAGAGACATCGTGAATGCGTCACAGAGTACCATCAGGTGGAGGCTTAAGTCATTTCGCCGGAGAAGTTGATGAGCCCGCAGCATCGCGCTACGGGCATTTTATCTTACGCGGGGATTTGCTGAGTGATGCAGTGAATGTTGCCACCGCCCAGCAGGATTTCGCGGGCCGGAACGCCGGTCACTTTGAAATCAGGGTACATTTCAGCGAATACCGCTTCGGCTTGTTTATCCGTTTGCGGATCCAGCAGCGGGAAGATAATGTGCCGGTTGCTGATGAGATAGTTGACGTAAGACGCCGCCAGGCGGTTACCTTCGTGGCGTTCAATCGCCGTTCCCGGCAACACGTCAATGGTCTCTTCCGCGCTGGCAAACAGCGTCGGCGGCGACGGCATTTTCCAGACTTTCAGGCTGCGCCCCTGCGCATCTTTCGTCGATTCCAGCACTTTCAGAGCGGCAACAGAACGCGCGTACTGCGGGTCGTTCTGATCGTCAGTCCAGTGGAGCGCTACTTCACCCGGACGAACAAAGCAGCACATGTTATCAATGTGACCGTCGGTTTCATCGTTGAACACGCCTTCTTCAAGCCAGATGATTTTCTTAACGCCCAGATATTCCTGCAATTTCGCTTCAATTTCTGACTTCGAAAGATCCGGATTGCGGTTGGGATTAAGCAGGCATTCCGCCGTGGTCAGCAGCGTACCTTCGCCATCGACATGGATTGAACCTCCCTCAAGTACCAGACTTGTGGAAAGGTAAGGTATGTGATGATAGTTCGCCACCTGACGGGCAACGAGCTGGTCACGATCCCAGCTGGAATACAGGCCGCCATTAAGACCGCCCCACGCATTAAACGTCCAGTCGATCGCCAGACGCTCGCCTTTTGCATTGGCCACAATGGTCGGGCCGGTGTCGCGCATCCAGGCGTCGTCACTTTCCATTTCCACCAGCGTAATTTGCGAAGGCATCAGGCCACGGGCCTTCTCCATTTCCGCAGCAGGGACAGCCATAATGACCGGCGTTGTGCTGGAAATAGCCGCCGCAACGGCAGAAAAAGCCTGTTGCGCAGGGCGTCCGTTTGAACGCCAGTTGTCCTGACGGTAAGGCCAGATCATCCAGACAGCCTGCTGCGGTGCCCATTCAGCGGGCATCGCAAAACCTTCAGCCTGAGGATTGATATCAATTGAAGACATCAGTTATTTCCTTGTTGAACCGTCGGATGTGGCGATAGCGCCATACATTTCAGGACGACGGTCGCGGAACAGGCCCCATGACGCGCGCTGCGCGGCAATCGCATCCAGATCAAAAGTATGAACCAGCACGGTTTCTTCTGTTTTACCGGCCTGAGCTACCAGTTCGCCGGTCTGATCCGCAATGAATGAAGAACCGTAGAAGGTCATTTCGTAATCAGGAATGAATTTACTCTTTTCCGTACCGATGCGGTTCGACGCAATCACCGGCACCAGGTTAGCCGCTGCGTGGCCTTGCTGAACGCGGGTCCAGTGTGGCTGGCTGTCGATTTCCGGATACGCTGGCTCTGAACCAATCGCCGTCGGATAGAAGATGATTTCCGCGCCCTGCAAGGCCAGGCAACGTGCGGTTTCCGGGAACCATTGATCCCAGCAGATCCCTACGCCGATTTTCGCGTAACGCGTATTCCAGACTTTGAAACCGGTATCGCCGGGAATGAAGAATTGTTTTTCCTGATAGGCAGGGCCGTTCGGAATGTGTGTTTTACGGTAAACATCCAGCACGCTGCCGTCAGCATCAATCATGACCAGCGAGTTGTAATAAGCGTTGTTGCACTTCTCGAAGAAGCTCAGCGGCAGCACCACTTCCAGTTCTTTGGCGAGTGCTGAGAAATGACGGATGAGCGGACTGTTAGTCAGTTCCTGCGCCAGGCCGTAGTGTTCCGGGCTCTGATCGATACAGAAGTACGGTGCGGCAAAAAGTTCCTGAATCAGAATGACTTGCGCGCCCTTGGAATGTGCCTCGCGAACCAGTTTTTCGGCATTAACAATATTCTTTTCCAAATCCCAGCTGCAGCTCATTTGTGTTGCAGAAACCGTTACATTTCTCATCAGACATCCTTAAAGCATTGAAAAATTTGCAGTGAAAAAACCATGAAAGACGGAACTCACTCAGAGTTTTGAACTGCCACTCTGCCTTTTCCTATTATATTGCAAAAGACAGCGCTCTCCAGCCAAAAGAGTCATTAGTGACGGTCAAACCTGTTACAAAGGTACCTCAGTACCCCGCTTTCAGACAGTTGCACCCCAAGATATTACTGTGCCCGGCAGGATGGTTTATGTCAGACTTGGTTTTTATATTTGATGAAAGAGCCTGCCAGAGATGACCAAACAGGTAGAAATTTTCACCGACGGCTCCTGCCTCGGCAACCCCGGCCCCGGCGGTTTCGGTGCAATTTTACGCTATAAGCAACACGAAAAAGAGTTCAGCGCGGGTTTCCGCCTGACCACGAATAACCGCATGGAAATGATGGCGGCCATTGTTGCGCTCGAAGCCCTTTCCACACCGTGCGAAGTCACGTTAAGCACCGACAGTCAGTATGTGCGCCAGGGCATTACCACCTGGATCCATAACTGGAAAAAACGTGGCTGGAAAACTGCGGATAAAAAACCGGTGAAAAACGTCGATTTATGGAAGCGTCTTGATGCCGCAATTCAGACTCACCAGCTGAACTGGATGTGGGTAAAAGGCCATGCAGGTCATCCTGAGAACGAACGCTGCGACGTGCTGGCAAAAGAAGCGGCGGGCAATCCGACGCTGGAAGATGTGGGTTATCAGGCAGAGAGTTAAACAGACGCGCATCGGGCACACTCAGTCCCGATGCTCTTCCCGATAGCTTTTTGTCGCCCCGACAGCCTGCTGTATTTTCTGTTTCTGCGCGTGAACTTTTTTCGCCGTAGGCGTCAGCGGGAACGTGCGTTTGCGGGCGATAATTAACGTCATGCAGCCCAGCGCAGGCAGATGCGTGCTCAGCAATTTGCCGCCATTCTTTTTCCACGGCAGCACATGAAAACGCCGGTGAACCATCACTTCGTAATTGAGTAGCGACAGCCAGTCGAGCAGCCGCATCTGTGTAAACAGACGGCTGCTGTAGGGCTGACGTTTGCGAAAGAACGGCATCAGTTTCCCGATACCTAACAGACTCAGCGGATTAAAGCTGCTCAGCACCATCCAGCCGTCATCAATCAGCACGCGGTCAACTTCACGCAGTATGCGGTGCGGGTCATCAGCATACGCCAGCGTATGGCTCAGCAGACAGGCATCGACCGATTTCGCGGAGAACGGTAAATAGTAGGGTTCGCCCCTGACATGCAGACCTTCGCCTTCCGGTGCGAAATTGACCTGATGCGAGATAGGACACGCTTCCGCGTTGATTTCGGCACTTAATGCGCCGATTTTCAGCAGGTGAAAACCATAGAGTTTTCCCCACCAGGGTTGCAGTTGTTGCTCAAGCGCGGCACGGTAATAGTCGCCGCAGGGAATATCTTCCCAGGATGCCGGTGCAACAATGGTCTTACGGGCGCGGGCTGGTCGCATATTTTATTATCTTCTTTCAAGCAGTTGCCAAAGAGAGGTTGCCATGAATCTTATCAGTATTCCTGCCCTGCAGGACAATTACATTTGGATGCTCGATGACCAGAAAGGCCATTGTCTGATTGTGGATCCCGGCGAAGCGGCGCCTGTTTTAGCCGCACTGAAAATGGCGAATTTAACGCCTACCGCCATCCTTCTGACGCATCATCATCACGACCATGTGGGCGGCGTAAATGAAATTTCCGGCCATTTTCCGGGTCTGAAAGTGTACGGACCTCACGAAACTGAGAACAAATTTAGTCAGATTAGTCTTAAAAACGGCGATAAATTGGTAATTGGCGGTCTGGAATGGCAGATCTTTGCTACGCCCGGCCACACGCTTGGTCACATTTCATACTATAGCGCACCTTATCTTTTCTGCGGAGACACGATGTTTTCCGCCGGTTGTGGCCGTCTGTTCGAAGGAACGCCGGAGCAAATGTACCAGTCGTTTCAACGGTTAGCGGCGCTCCCTGACGAAACATTAGTCTGTGCGGCGCACGAGTACACTCTCTCAAATCTTAAGTTTGCACGCTCTATTTTACCGGAGGATCATGATATTCATTCTCATGAGCACAAAGTGCAACAAATGCGGGAAAAGGGACAATCTTCCCTGCCTTCAACCCTGGGTCTTGAGCGTAAAATTAACGTCTTTTTACGCTGCGATGATGTTGATTTACAAAACAAATTAAACCTTAACGATCCCTTAAAGACAGGCTCACAGGTTTTCGCCCATTTAAGGGCACTCAAGGACAGCTTTTAGACCCAAAGGTTGTGTTTTTTTTCGAAGCAAAGTATTATCGCTCGTCTTTTAAGCAACTATGACACACACATGAAGGCAAACGCGATCCTAATAATCGCCTCCATGTTGCTCACAGGTTGCCAGGCGTCCAGGCAGGGCGTGAAGGTACCCGAGCAACATGCACAGAGTTTGTCTTCGGCAAGTCAAAGTGAAGCAGGACAGTACACAGATGATGGCCGAGCGGCCTCTGGGGGATGGTTGGATGGAAACGACGCCGTCTCCCAACAAAATCTGTGGAACTTCATAGGCGACGAGCTGAAGATGAAGGTTCCGGATAACCCCCGGATCCGCGAACAAAGAGTTAAGTATTTAAAAAATAAGAGCTATCTCCACGATGTAACATTACGGGCAGAGCCGTACATGTACTGGATCACCGAGCAGATTAAGAAACGTAATATGCCGATGGAACTGGTACTGCTACCCATAGTGGAGAGCGCTTTTGACCCAAAAGCAACCTCATCAGCTAACGCTGCCGGGTTGTGGCAGATCGTGCCACAGACGGGTCGCAACTATGGTTTGAAACAAAACCAGTGGTATGACGGACGCCGTGATGTTGTGGCGTCGACGACCGCTGCGCTTGATATGATGCAACGCCTGAACAAAATGTTTGGTGGTGACTGGTTACTGACCATTGCCGCGTACAACAGTGGTGAAGGCCGCGTGATGCAAGCGGTGAAAGCTAATAAAGCGAAAGGCCGCTCGACTGACTTCTGGGCGCTGGCGCTTCCTCGTGAAACGTCAATTTACGTGCCTAAGATGTTAGCGCTGAGCGATATTTTAAAGCACAGCAAGAAATACGGTATCAGCCTGCCGCAACCGAGTGAAGACCGAGCCCTGGCGCGTGTTGAAGTCGGTCAGCAGATGCAGTTGACCCAGGCCGCTGAAATGGCCGGGATGTCCCTGACGAAGCTGAAATCGTATAACACTGGCTACAAGAAGAATGTGACCGCGCCGAATGGCCCGCATTACATTGTTCTGCCGAAGGCGCATGCCGACCAGTTGAAAGATTCTCTGGCTGATGGCGATATTGCCGCAGTGCAGGAAACGAAACTGGCCAGCAACACTCCGTCAGGTGCAAAGGCGTACAAGGTTCGCTCCGGCGACAGCTTGTCCAGCATTGCAGCCCGGCTGAATGTGAAAACCCGTGATTTACAGCGTTGGAACAATTTGCGCTCAGCAGGCGCGTTAAAAGTTGGGCAAACCCTGCAAGTGGCGGATAACAGCGTCAGCGATACCAGTGTCAGCGGTGGCAGCATCACTTATCAGGTGCGTAAAGGCGATTCATTGTCGAGCATTGCCAAACGTCACGGCGTCAACATCAAAGATGTGATGCGCTGGAACACGAATGCGGACAACCTGCAACCGGGCAACAAGTTAACGTTGTTCGTCAGCAACAAGATGAGTCCTGATACCTGATTCTGACCGGTACCGGCAATAAAAAAGCACCCTGAACATTCCGGGTGCTTTTTTTATATCTGCGTTTTATGGCGGAGGTTCTTTTGATGAAAAAATTAAGCGCTACAACGTCAGCGGTTTGCTGGCCATAAATTCCACCCGCAACGGGTTATGATCTGAGGCGCGTGTTTCCATCACCGATGCGCTGGTCACGCTCAGGTCGCGGTAGAAGATAAAGTCCAGCGGCCTGCCGAATGCCCGTTTGCGGTAATCGGAGGGGAAACGCACTTCCTCCAGTTGAATATTCCCCGCAAAGCCGAACAGCGCATTGATGCGTTGCTTGCTCCAGGCGTTGAAATCCCCCGCCATAATCACCGGCCCTTTGTGGTTGGCAATTTGCTCACCAATCGGGTCAAGCTGCTTACTATAAACGTCGATACCGATACTGAAATTCACCGCGTGAATATTCACCACCATCAGTAAACGACCGTCCAGAAGCGGATAGACTGTCACTAATGCCGATTTAGACAGCCTCAGAAGCGGCTCACGCTCACGCAGCGGGCAGCAATAAACCGGATGCGCCGCAGACAGCGTCATCACGCCAGAGGGGTGCTGAGGCAGCATAAACGCCGGCACCTGATCGGCCGCAAGAAAGTTGGATGTGGCAAAACGTATCAGTTCTGGCGTCGTCTGCGCTTCCTGAAGTAACACCAGTTGCGCGTCTTTACCGTAATCACGCAGAACTGACAACCAGTCAGCCCGCTGCTGTTTGAAGATATTCCACACCATGACGCGCAAAGTATTCGAATTGGGTAGCGCAGCACCCGGCGGCAAATCCGGCCCTAAATGTGCGAGGACCCCAGGGAAGATTTGCTCTGCGGGCTGACCTGCGACATACCTCATTGCATATGTTTTTTTCCGCACGCTAATCGCCTGTTACCCGTTGTATCGATGCTATATGAGAGAGTTTCTCACAGCGAAAGTTCAGTATACGCCCGCAGGCGCTGAGGCCAAATCTGTTTACATTGGTATACAACCCGGTCACATCTACAGGCTAGCATAAAAACAAAAACGGCCCGCCAGAGGCGAGCCGTGCAGAGAGTAAATGTTGCTAAGTTCAGGCAACAGCAGGTTTTAACTTTCTGTCCAGATGACCACTGAGGCGGATCAGCAGCAGCGCGCCGAGGACAATCACTGCGCCAATCCACGGTGTTTGCGCCAGCCCTATCGTGGAAACCACCTGCCCGCCAATCACAGAACCTAAGGCGATACCGACGTTAAACGCCGCAATGTTCAGACCAGACGCCACATCGACGGCATTAGGCGTCACTTCTTCGGCTTTCTGCACCACATAAACCTGCAATCCCGGTACATTGCCGAAGGCGAAAATCCCCATCACCAGTAGCGTGATTAACGCCGGAATACCGAAACCTGAAGTGAACTGGAAAATCAGTAACAGCGCGGCAAGGGCGGCGAAAATAATGGTCAGCGCTTTGACTGCACCATGACGGTCAGCCAGTTTTCCCCCCCAGATATTACCGATGGCCACTGAAACGCCGTAGGCAAGCAGGATCCAGCTCACCATGCTGGCGGAGAAACCGGCCTGCTCCTGCATCATCGGGGCAAGAAACGTAAATGTAGTGAACACGCCACCGTAGCCCAGTGCGGTGATGGCGTAAATCAGCATCAGGCGCGGGTTCATCAGCACTTTAACCTGATCGGAAATACGCGCCGACGGTTTGTTTTTGATGTTGTTTGGCACCAGGATCGCGCTGGCAATAATGGCAATCACGCCAATCATTGATACCGCGAGGAACGTCTCACGCCAGCCAAAATGCTGCCCGATAAATGTCCCCAACGGCACGCCGGTGACCAGTGCCACGGTCAGCCCGCCGAACATCAGCGCAATGGCCGAAGCGGCTTTTTCTTTTGACACCAGACTGGTGGCAATCGTCGAGCCAATCGAGAAGAACACGCCATGCGCCAGCCCGGTCAGCAAACGCGCGATGACCAGCGTGTTGTAATTCGGTGACTGCCACGCCAGCAGATTGCCCAGCGTGAACAGCACCATCAGGCCGATGAGCAGCGCTTTACGCGGTACACGCCCTGTCAGCGCCGTCAGCACCGGTGCGCCAATCGCCACGCCGAGTGCGTAAATAGATACCAGTAAACCCGCTGACGGGACGCTGACGCCCAGCTGTTCGGCGATTGTCGGCACCAGGCCCACGATGACGAACTCTGTCGTTCCTATAGCAAACGCACTGATGGTCAGTGCTAATAGTGCAAGCGGCATAACCTTTACTCCACAATGAATTTCGATTTGATGGCGGCTATTATCGGCTTGTGCTTAAATGACAGAAATAACCAAAGTATCAAATCATTTATGCTGGAGTAACAACAATGCGAGCCAGTTCTGAAGAGTTGATCACTTTTGTCACGGTAGTGGAAAGTGGCAGTTTCAGCCGCGCGGCAGAACAGCTGGGGCAGGATAATTCTGTGGTCAGCAGGACGCTGAAACGTCTGGAGCAAAAACTGGGCATCACCCTGCTCAACCGCACCACGCGTCAGATCAACCTGACGCACGAAGGTGAGCGCTATTTCGTCCGTGTGCAAAAAATCCTGCATGAAATGGCGGCAGCCGAAGACGATCTGCTGGAGAATCGTGACGATCCGCAGGGTCTGTTGCGCGTCGACGCCGCAACGCCGGTGATCCTGCACGTCATTTCTCCGCTGGTGGCTGAATTTACCGAACGTTTCCCGAAGATGTCGCTGGCGCTGTTTTCGTCCGAGAGCAACATCAACCTGATCGACCATAAAGTGGACGTGGCAATCCGGGTAGGGGAACTGGAAGATTCCAGCCTGCGGGCACGAAAACTGATGCTGAGCCACCGGAACGTACTGGCGTCGCCGGAATATCTTAAAAAATGGGGCACGCCCAAAACCGCCGATGAGCTGCTGAAACACCGTTGCCTGGGCTTTAACGAAGTGGTCGCACTGAACAAATGGCCGCTGCTGTGTGCTGACGGCCAGCAACTGACGGTCACACCGTTTATCAGCTCAGGCAGCGGCGAAACCCTGCGCAGACTGTGTTTGCAGGGAAACGGTATCGCCTGTTTGTCTGATTTCATGACTGACGAGGATGTACATCGCGGCGATCTGGTGAAGTTGCTGGTACCGGATGTCATGCGGATTGCGATGCCGTTGCATGCGGTTTACTACAGTGATCAGACGGTGAGTACGAGGATTCGGTGTTTTATCGATTTTCTGAGCGAAAAATTAGGGCAAGCCCAGAGTTAATCCTGATCGAGAGAGTTTCGGTTTCTCACGTGCAGTGATCGCTTCAATCAGGTCAAGACCTTGGGCTCGCCGCCCAAACTGGCCCAAAGGGTTTTAAACGAAACCCTTTGGAATCCTGCGTTTTTTAACTGCGCGCTGTCGCTCGCTGGCTATGTTTCAGAAACTCATGCTATTGCCGCTGCGCGGTACCTTCGTTTCGGTCTTCGAGCCTGGGGTCTCGAAACACTCACTCAGCTAACTTTCTGAAGCGGCCAGAGGCTTTCTCAAGAACATGTCCATCGTTCGAGCGACAGCGCGTGTTGAAAAGCCGGGTGATCACTGTTCTTGAGAAACCGAAATCATCTCCGTCCAGCACCGCCAGCTCACCGGAAGGTGCTCAATCCCATGCTGGCGCCAGGCCCTCAGGGCTGACTAATCGTCCATTTTTCTCAAGCGCAGCAATCTCCTGCATGTCGGCATCGGACAATACCAGTTTCTGCGCCAGCAGGTTGCTCGCCAGGTTTTCACGTTTCGTCGATGACGGGATCACCGCGTAACCCAGTTGCAGCGCCCAGGCCAGAACGATCTGCGCTGGCGTGGCGTTGTGACGTTCGGCGATCGCGATAATCGTCGCGTCTTTCAACGCTTCGCCGTAAGCCAGCGTCATGTAGGAAGTCACCGCAATGCCGTTTTCACGGGCAAAATCGACGACGGTCTGGTTTTGCAGGAACGGAGAAAGTTCGATCTGGTTGGTCGCAATCTGATCAGCGCCGACGGCGTCGATCGCTTCCTGCATGAGTGCGACGGTAAAATTGGAAATACCTATTTCGCGGGTCAGACCCATTTTCTTCGCTTCCACCAGCGCTTGCATCGTTTCTGCCACGCTGACGGCCTGTCCCGGAGACGGCCAGTGGATCAGCGTCAGATCAACATAATCCATTTTCAGTTTGCACAGGCTCTCTTTCAGGCTGTCGATCAGCTTGTCTGCCGCCAGGTTTTCAATCCAGATTTTGGTCGTGATATAGAGTTCTTCACGCGGGACGCCGCTTTCCGCCAGCGCGTCGCCAACCGCTGCTTCATTATCATAGATTTGCGCCGTATCAATCGCGCGATAGCCCAGTTCCACTGCGGTTTTCACCGATGCTTTTACCACGTCATCTTTCAGACGGAACGTACCCAAACCGAATGCAGGAATGCTCATCATATTCTCTCTTTGTTTTTAAAAGGTCAGCAGTGCGGGAGAGTATGGACCGGCTTTTCATGGATAAAAACGACAGGTTTGCTACAAGACTTTTGCTTTAAAAACAATAATCAGGCCAGCGAATAACAAGACCAGCGGCGGGGGTTTCGCGGAATAAGCTGCGGGATAATCGACCCGTTGCGGGCATCGAAAGTATACTCTTCACATGTCGTCACGCAGGCAGGCAATGCCATTGCCGACATTACGGTTTCTCCTGCGGCCCACCACAGTTTGCTGTCCGTTGCGGATTCGGGGGAAAATTGCCCGGCAGCGGGATCCAGCCGGATCCGTTCCATCTGCCACACGCTTCCGGCCTGCTGTTTCAGCCAGGCTTCGCGCAGACACCATAATTGCCAGAACGCATTTAGCGGGTTTTCCTGTTCCGTCAGCCAGCAAAATTCGGTTTCGCTGAATGCCTGCCTCGCCACGTCCAGATACCGCGCCCGTGGCCGTATCTGTTCGACGTCACCGCCCGTTTCTCCCGCGGCACACAGCACCAGTTGCAGGCTGTTAACGCTGTGACTGAGGGAAAAATGGGGCAATGAAGGATCGGTAAAAGACGGTTTACCCCGCGCGGAAATTTGCATTTCTGGCAGCATTTCCTGTCCGCTGAAAGCAAACAACGCTTCGGCCAGCAGCGCCCTGCCCGCACGCCATTGCTGGCGGCGGGCAGGATGCAGGTTTTCACTTTCCGCCAGCAGTTCTGCGGGCAGCCGTGACAGCGGAAAAGTGTCGTCCAGCGACGCGGTGATAATGCGCGCAGAATTGGTCATTTACGGCCAGCGGCGGAAAACCAGCGACGTGTTAATGCCGCCAAACGCAAAGTTGTTCGACTGGATAAATTCGGTCTGAATATGACGCGATTCCCCCATGATGTAGTCCAGATCGCCGCAAAGCGGATCTGGCTGAGTCAGGTTAATGGTCGGCACAAAGCGGTCTTCACGCATCATTTCCAGCGACATCCAGGCTTCGAGCGCGCCGCAGGCACCCAGCGTATGACCGAAATAACTTTTCAGCGACGAAATCGGCGTCTGATTGCCAAACACGGCAGCCGTTGCATGGCTTTCAGCAATATCGCCACGGTCAGTTGCCGTGCCGTGCGCACTGATATACCCGATTTCAGCCGCCGGGATCCCGGCATTTTTCAGCGCTTTTTCAATGCAAATCTGCATGGTGGATTGCTGCGGCTGGGTGATATGCGCCGCGTCGCAGTTGGTCGCGAAACCTGTGATTTCAGCGTAAATCTTTGCGCCACGCGCCTGCGCATGTTCGAGCGATTCGAGAATTAACGCCCCGGCACCTTCGCCAATCACCAGACCATCGCGCTGCGAATCAAACGGACGCGGCGATAATTCCGGGCGATCGTTTTGCTGGCTGGTGGCAAACAGTGTGTCGAATACCGCCGCTTCCGACGGGCAAAGTTCTTCTGCGCCGCCTGCCACCATTACGGTCTGGTAGCCGTGCTTAATGGCTTCGTACGCATAGCCGATGGCCTGACTGCCAGACGTACAGGCGCTCGACGTCGGGATCACCCGCCCTTTCAGGCCAAAAAACAGTCCGGCGTTCACCGCTGTCGTGTGCGGCATCATCTGCACATACGTCGTGCCGGTAATGTTGTTGGTGTGTTTTTCCGTCAGCATGGTGGCGAATTCACTGACCGGTCCGGTGCTGCCGGTGGAGGAACCGAAAGCAATGCCCGTTTCGCCGTTGGTCAGGATCGGATCATCCAGCAAACCGGCCTGTTCCAGCGCCAGTTCGGTGGCGCGGGTCGAAAGCAGGGAAACGCGCCCCATCGAGCGGATGCGTTTTCGGGTGTAATGCGCAGGCAATTCGAAATCATCAACGGGCGCGCCGAGATGGGTATTGAGCCCCTGATAAATCAGCCATTCATCCATGTGGCGGACGGCATTTTTGCCCTGTTGCAGACGCGCACTCACGTCATCCCAGTGGTTGCCGAACGCCGTGATGCCTTTCATACCCGTAATAACAACACGCTGAGTCATACCATGCCTCCGTTAATGGAGATCACCTGACGGGTGACATACCCCGCGATGTTGGACATCAGATAGCTCGCCAGCCCGGCCACTTCTTCCGCACTGCCCATACGTTTCAGCGGGATCATGCTCATCGCAGCGTCCAGCGCCGGTTTTTCCATATCAAGCATGCCGGTATCAATCAGCCCCGGCGCGATGCAGTTGACGGTAATTTTGCGTTTCGCCAGCTCCAGGGACAGCGCTTTGCATGCGCCAATAATTCCGGCTTTAGCCGCGCTGTAATTCACCTGCCCGCGGTTGCCCGTCAAGCCGGAAACCGAAGACAACGCGATAATGCGGCCGCCCGCGCGCAGACCGATCATCGGCATGATGCAAGGCTGCAATACGTTGTAGAAGCTGTCGAGATTGGTGTGGATCACACCGTCCCAGTCTTCATCCGTCAGCGCCGGAAACGCGGCGTCGCGGGTCATACCGGCATTATTGACGACGCCGTAGTAAGCGCCATGCGCTTCAATATCGGCCTCAATCACTTCGCGGCACTGCGGGCGGTTGCTGATATCGAACTGAATCAGGCGACCTCTGCCGCCAGATGCCCGCACTTGTTGCAGCGTGTGCTCTGCCCCGCTTTTATCGCTGTGATAGTGAACGACAATCTCAAAGCCGTCCGTCGCCAGCTGGCAGGCGATCGCTTGACCGATCCCTTTGCTGGCTCCGGTCACTAATACCGAACGCGTCATTCCTTTTTCCCCTGTGTGAGCGTAATAAGTTCGTCCTTTGCTGGCTGATACGTGTTCAGCCTTCCCTGAGCAACCTGAAGGTTGTCTTTTTCCTGTTTAATACTGATAACACCTTCAAAGCTCGCGAGTTTTTCATCGCGTAATACCATTGAAACGCTGATAAGTAATTCACTGCCTGCCACAAATTCAGGCACGTTGCATTTTATCGCACGGCCGCCCAGCAACATGCCAACCTGCGGGGGCTGTCCGGATTGCGCACCGTGCCAGCCGCTCCAGACGCCGATGGTCTGTGCAATAAGTTCAAGGGCGTACCAGGCGGGCAATGCGCCGCGTGCATTCAGAAAAGGCGCCAGCACGCCGTCAGGTGAGACGACAACGTCACAGATCGCGGTTTCTTCCGTTACGCTGACGACGTTTTCCAGCAACACCATCGGCGTGTCGTGCGGTAAATAACCGGCGGCGGTCAGAATGCTCATGACGGCCTCCCGATCACAATGCTGGCGTTGTTGCCACCAAAGGCAAATGAGTTGGACAAGATGACCGGACGTTCCAGCCTTTGTGGTGCATCAACCAGCCGGATATCCGGCAGACTGGCATCACGTGGCGTAATACTGAAATCCTGAGGTGGCAGATTGAGATTTTGCGTCAGAATAAGCCAGCTCAGCGCCGCTTCTGTCGCACCGGCGGCGCCCAGCGTGTGACCGGTAAGATGTTTGGTCGAGCTGCACGGGATCTGGCTGCCGAATACGCGGTGGATCACCGCCGATTCCACCTGATCGTTGAGCGGTGTTGCCGTGCCGTGCGCATTGATGTAGCCGACGTTTTCTGGCTCAAGTCCGGCCTGTTGCAGCGCCATGCGGATTGCCCGCTCTGCGCCCGCCCCTTCCGGATGCGGCGCGGACATATGCCAGGCATCGGAAGACTCACCGGTGCCCAGCAACGCGACATCCGCCGGTTCACGCGTCAGCAAAATCAGCGCCGCCGCTTCACCAATATTAATGCCATCGCGATCCTGTCCGAAGGGCGTACAGCGGCCACGGGAGAACGACTCAAGGCTGTTGAAACCGTTGACCGGCATCCGACACAAGCTGTCTGCCCCGCCGACAATTGCCGCATCAGCCAGGCCGGACTCAATCAGGCGCATCCCGCTGATAATGGCTTTCGCGCTGGATGAACACGCCGTCGATAACGTGTATGCCGGTCCTGTCAGCTCCAGCAGTTCCGCCATAAATTGCGAAGGATCGCCGAGTTCCTGCTGCTGATAGTCATAGCCTTGCGGGAAAGTCCCCTGCTGATGCAGATGGCGCACCGCGTCTTCCCCTTCGGCAATGCCGGAGGTGCTGGTGCCCATAATCACCGCAACGCGTTCGTGACCATAGCGGGCAATAACCTCGCTGACCGGCGTTTCAATTTGCGCCAGCGCGGCCAGCAGCAGCTGGTTATTGCGGCTGCGGTGCACGGAAAGCGATTCCGGGACCGGCGGTAAATAGCCCGTGACAGCGCCCAGCCAGACCGGGCGATTTTCCGTCAGCCAGCCTTCCTGCACAAACATGCCCGGTGAAACACCCGCCGTCAGGCTGGCAGCAATCTGCGCGTTGTTGTTTCCCAGCGCGTTAACCATGCCCACGGCCGAAAAGTAAATCATGTTATTCACCGACATTCTGGATAGTGATCTGGTAATGGAACGCCATCTGCGTAATCGAAACAGGCCGTCGTGATTTGCCTTCTGGCAGATAGTCAATCCGGGTGATCGCGTTGCCTTTGTCATCCGATAACGTACGGCGTAAAGGCTGGTCTTTCAGCGTCCAGCCCGGCGGCAACAGCGGCTGCCAGCTTCCCACCGGCCAGTAGCTGAACATAATATCGGCCAGAACCTGATTTGCTGGAGGCAAACCCTCAATCTTTATTGCCTGTTCAGTATGGATGCCGGTTTGATCGTAGACCACTTTAAAGAGACGGATCCCCAATGGCGAGAGCCCCGCCAGCTGTAGAGAGTTGCCGTCGGCGTTAAGCAGCACAAGCAAAGACTGCTGTTTTCCGTTGACCGTTGCCGTTAGCAATTGCTGCTGACTGACCGGTGCTGCCAGCACCGGCGCGGGTAATTTCACCTGTACGCCCGGTTTCAGCCACGCCTGAGGCAGCGTTTGGGCTGAAGGGCGCGAGGCGCAGCCGCCAGACATCAAAATCAGCAGTGCCAGAACCGGCAGCGTGAAGCGGATCATTTCTTACGTCCTCTTTTTTTAGCGGGCAACGTCAGCGGCGAAAGTAAAAACGCCGTCAATATGCCGGAACTCAGCACAATGCCAAAGCTGCTGATCGCCTGCGTGGAGCTGAATACCAGCATACCGAACGTCAGCAACGTGGTCGCGACAGCCATAAAAATGGCAAACATCGAAGTAGTCGGCGTGCCGCGCGGATTGGTGAAAAACAGGGTGTAGTTGATGCCAATCCCCAGAACCAGAATCAGCGCCAGCAATGAAAACAGGTTGAGATGGTGACCGCTGTAACCGAGCGCGGCGATGCCCATTCCCAGCGAAAGCAGCGTCGGCACCAGACAAATCAGCCCGTGCGGCAGACGGAAACGCCAGAGATAAATCGCGGCAATCACCGCCACCGCCAGCCCGAGCAGATAAGTGAGGTAAACGCGGTACTGAGAAAACAGCTCACTGAATTCAGACTTGCGGTCAATCCAGCCGGTTCCCGGAGACGCCGCCGCCAGCGCCGCTACGGCAGCGGTGTCGTGAACGCCATTGACCGGGATTAACGTCGCGCTGCGTCCGTCCGGCAAAGACAACCACAGTAAGCGCCAGCCCTGACTGACCACGCTGTTTAACCAGAGCGGGACATCAACCGTTTGCGGGTTGAGATCCGGCATGGCGACTGAAACCCCTGACTGCTGCAACTGCGCAATAATCTGCGGCGCACGCTGGCGGAGTAACGAGAGATCTTTTTGTTGCTGTAATTGCGACGGCAGGCTGAGCGCGCGGTAACCGGCAATCACGCCATCCGTTTTCGCCTGCTCCAGTTTTGGACGCAAAGCTTCAAGACGCTGAAGCGTCTGCTCCGCCGTATCGCCGTAAACGATCAACCATTTCTGATCGTTGGTTTGTCCGGTCAGCGCGGCAATCTGTTGTTCCTGCTGCTGTAAATCTGCCGGCAGCGTTTGTAAATCGGCAATATCGTCATTGATTTTAAGCTGATAAATTCCGCCCGCCGCCAGCATGAAAATCAAAACCGGCAGCCCGATTCGAACCGGTTTACGGCTGCGCCATGCCAGCAACCATTTCAATATCAGCGCCAGCCCGGGCGTCGGACCGACCGGCAAATGCGCCGATAAATACGGATACCAGCACATGACGGTGATACAGGCGGCGCTCAGCCCGGCGGCGGCAAAAACCGCCAGCTGTTGCAGACCGGGGAACGGCGCAATCAGCAGCATCAGGTAAGCCGCGACCGTTGTCAGCAGCGCAGCAGACAACGCCGGGAACAGCTTTTTCAGGCTTTCGAGCGGCGTGCTGGTTTCACCGTGAACGCGGCGTTCAGTGAGGAAGTAGAGGGTGTAGTCGGCAGAAATCCCGACAATGCTGGCGCTCAGCACCAGCGTCATCACGTGTATTTCACCGAAGACCCACAGGGTAAATACCGTGCCCGACAGCGCGCCAATACCGATTGAAAGCAGGCTGAGCAGTAACGGCAGCGCGGAGCGGAACATCAGTAAAATCAGCAGAAAGACGCCGATAACCGAAGCCGCGCCAATGGTAGATAAATCATGTTCAGCCTGCTGGCTGGCATAATTGCTGTAAAAAATCGTACCGCGCTCAAGCACTTTCGCGCCCGGCCAGCGCGCTTCAAAAACGTGCCTCGCCGCATTCAGCTCAGCGACAGTGTGCTTCGCGCTGGTGATGTCATAGGACGACGTATTCAGCTCGCCGTGAAGTAAATACCAGCTGCGCCCTTGCGGATCTCGCGTCATCAGCCAGCCCTGATCGAGGCTCATGCCGCCGCTGCTTTGCTGCTGCGCCATTTGTGAGGCACGCACCAGCAACAGAGGGTCGTTAGCCAGCTCTTTTCCGCTGACACCGGCAAAGGCGGAATAAACCTGCCCCATGATCCACTGGCTTTGCTGTTCAGCACCGGCGTTCAGGCGCTGACGGGTGGCGTCATCAAGCAAAGCATTACGATGCCTGAAAAAGAACGCGCCCCATTCCTGCTGACGCGCCTCATCCATCGGCCCTTCCACCTGACTCAGCGCAGGAAGCGATCGCAGCTGTTTCAGCCAGTCTTCAAGAGGTTTTGTTCCCGCGCCTTCCGGCGGGCTGACCAGCCACATTAACTGGCGGTCAAGCCGCTGAGTAAAGCCGTCAGAAATCGCCGGAGGAAGACCCGCCGTCTGTTGCTGCGGCAAAAGCGCCAGCACGCTGCTGTTAATCTGGCTGCGCGGGAGTAACCAGACCAGCGCGGCGATGAGCAACACAATAATCAGCAGCCAGATTTGCGCCAGCCGGCGGTGAAGATCAGGATGCAAAATGGCGTTTCTCGGCGTCAGTCAGTTCAGCGGGCGTCGTTTTTTGGTTAAAGAAACGGATATGCGTCGCGTCGCCCTGCATATCATCGATATCAATCTTGTTCAGGAAGGTTTCCCCGTTGAGTGTGATGCGGCGGAAAAGGCGGTTCAGCGGCGAGACTTTTGGCACCAGCACCAGCGTCCAGGCGCCCTGCCCTTTATCTGCGAAATCCAGCGTGAAGTTTTCTTCCAGCACGCGGCGGTCTGCATGAAACAGCGCGCTCAGCAGGGAGTTGAACTGGAACATCTGCGGATTATTGCTGGCCGTAATCACCTGCGGCTGCTGGCCCGCCATGATTTGCACCATGCGGGTTTCCGTCAGAAGTAACGTCAGAGGGAACGGTTTTTCCTGCTGCCACCAAAGCCCCTGTTTTTGCGCAATCAGTAAATTTCCGCCGGAGTTCAGCGGCTGAGCCATCCCGCTAATGGTTCTCTGCTGGGCGAATTCAGCGCGCAACACCGGTACCTGGCTGAAGCGCTGCTGCAAATCATCGAGCGTCACGGCCTGGGCAGCAACGCTGAACGCGGCGAGTAAAACAAACAGAAGTGATTTCACAGGCTAACTCCGGTTTTATCGAAAAGAACCTGCGGCGAGACAAAACACATCTCTTTGGTCTCAGCATCCACGGCGACCTGTAACGTGTAACCCGTCGTTGTCCGTTTTCCGGTTTCAATATCATAGATCTGATAGCCGATACGCAGACGATTTTCGATTTCTTCCAGCTGCGCGTGAACGGCAATGCGCTGTTCGAACAGGACGGGCGCAATATATTTCACGCGCGTATCCACGATCGGCCACACATAACCGGAGGCTTCCATCTGACGATAGCCATAATCGAACTGTTTCAGCAATTGCTCGCGCGCAACTTCGAGATAACGGAAATAATTGCCATGCCAGACAACGCCCATGGCATCGGCATCATGAAAAGGCACGGTGATTTCCACCACGGTGGAAAAGCGCGGGTCGTTAAAGCGCGGATCAAGTTTGGAAGTCATATCAGTCAGGTTTCCTGTCAGAGGCGTCATCTGCGGGATGCTGCCAGAAATCATAAAAATTGAACCAGTCGTGAGGCGCCAGCAGGCTGTAATATTCAAGGCGCGCAGCGTAGCGGTCGACGGTTTCCTGCAATGCAGGCAGACGATTTGCGCGGGGCAGAATCAGCGGATCGGCAAAAGATTCACAGTAAATATGCAGACGCCGTTCCTGTCTGATGCCAAACATCAGCATCACCGGCGCTTTCAGGGCGGCGGCCAGAATAAAAGGTCCCTGTGGGAAAGCCGCCGGTTTACCGAGAAAATCACTCCAGATGACGCGGGAATGCTCACCGCGCTGATGACGGCTGGCGGACGTTCTGTCGCCCACAATTGCCACCCATTCGCCGGCATCGAGTTTTTCCTGCAATAACATGGCGGTGTCCGGCCCCATCTGGCTCACCTGAATCAGATTCACAAGCGCCTGCGGGTTAATTTCTTTCATCACCTGATTAAACCGTTCGGCATGTTCGGTGAAAACCAGCGCATTCACGGTGATCCGGTGATTCAGCGCACCAATAGCACGGCAGGATTCGATGTCGCCAAGATGCGAGGCGAGGATCAGCGTGCCGTGCCCGGAGGCAATATGCGCTTCGCAGACGTCGGGATTCACCAGCACCGCATCATTCAGAGTTTTATCGCCCTGCCAGCTCGCCAGTTTGCTCAGCATCGATTCGCCAAACCGCATGAAATGCCGGAATGTACTTAACGGATAAGGCAACGCGATTTTGCGCTGAGCTGCAACGTCGCGGACGCGTTCAAGCCACGCGGCCGACGCCTTGCGCTGTTTTCCACCCGTCAGCCAGAAGTAACCAATCACCGGATAAAGCAGTAACTGGAAAGCGCGGTAGCCCAGCACGCGATAAATCTTCAGCATCAGACGAATGCCCCACAGCCCTTTACGTTCGCGCGTTACCGACCAGTGCGGATCGCTTTGCTGCGTTTGTCTCTGGCGCAGCAAAAAAAGAATGCGCGGCAACATGCCGAAGAACAGGCGGGTGTGCATCCACGAGATTTTAATGTTGTCTTTCACCGCATCAAAATGCGAAACGCCGTCTTTCGGGTATGTGACGCGCGTCGGCAGGAAACGGCTGCGCGTCCCCTGCCAGTAAAGCCGCACCATGATTTCGGTATCGAAATCCATGCGTAAACCCAGTGGCTGTTTGTCAATCAGACTCAGGCAAGCCTGCAAAGGATAAACGCGAAATCCGCACATGCTGTCTTTGAGGGAAAATGACAGGGTTTCGACCCAGACCCAAAAATGCGTGACATAACGGCCATAAAGGCGCGATTTCGGCACACTTTCGTCATACACCGGCTGACCGGAGATCAGGCAATCCGGGTGTTTTCGCGCTTCCTCCAGCATGAGAGGAACGTCGGAAAGCTGGTGCTGACCGTCTGCGTCAACCTGCATGGCGTGGGTAAACCCTTTTTCCGCAGCCAGCCGTAAGGCGGCCATGACGGCGGCACCTTTTCCCTGATTCGGCGACAGGCGCGTCAGGCTCATCCACGGCGTGATCTGCGCCAGACGCTTTAATTCATCCGCAGTTTGCGCCTCGCTGCCATCATCAACCACAATGCACGGCAATCCGAGAGACCGGAGTTTATCCAGCACACCGGCCATCATCGGCCCGTGGTTGTAACACGGGATAATCAGACAGGGCGAAAACAGCGCTGAGGATATTACGGACATAATGTGATTTTTCCACTGCTGGCAATGGTTTCGCCTAGGGCATAGCGGAAAACCAGCCGGTGTTTTTCTTTCAGCCAGTCAATGTGCAGACTGACAGTTTCATCCGGCAAAAGTGGCCGTTGAAACTTCACCACTTCCATCCCTGAAAAAGCCTTATCCAGCCGTAAAATCTCCCCCGCATACTCCATCACCCAGTTCACCTGCGTGACCCCCGGAAGCAGCGGATACGTGGGAAAGTGCCCGCGAAACCAGAATAAATCCGCTGAGAGTCGCAACTCGAGGATCAGGCTGGTGTCGCTGCTTTTATGCATGCTCAGGACTTCAGGCTTCATCATAAGAACATTTCCTGTAATTCAGCGGCTGCGCGCTTACCTTGCTGATTGAGAGGGATCGCCGGAACAATACGCCAGTATCGCGGCAGTGACACCGGAGATACCCATTCCCGCAAAGCATGGCGGATCTGCCCAAACAGGACATTGCGGTTTTCGACCTGCAACAGCGCATCGCCCACCGGGGTCAGTACAATCAATGCCGCAACCGAAACCCTGCCCTGTTTTTCGAGCGTCAGAACGCAGGCGTCAGCCAGAAGATCGAGCGCACACAAGCGTTGCTCAATTTCATCCAGCGAGATCCGCTGTTCAGCAATTTTAACGATCCGATCTTTACGGCCCAGAAGATCAAAATGACGTGAACCGTCAGACGACAGTTTTATCTCATCACTAAGAGCAATGCCTTCCGGCTGCGGAATAATCGGAGAAATCACTGCAATGTTGCCATCGGGCTGAGGGCGTAAATCTACGTTGTCGAACAACGCCCAGGCTTCGCCAGGCCGGGTTTGCTGGCGAAATGCGATAACGCCACTTTCGGTGGTGCCATAAATCTCTGTGGGCAGGCAACTGCATGTTGCTTTCACTGATTGCGCCGCATCGCTTTCCAGAGGGCCGCCTGCGGAAAAAACTGCACGCAGCGTGACCGGCGCTAATGTGGAGTCCAGACGTTTGAGAAAGGCCGGGCTGCTGACAAACGCCAGCGGGGTTTTTACTGCGAGTGAATGCAGCTGCTCATGATACTGGACGCTGGTGGCCGCAAACGGCAGGCCAAGTGACAGCGGCAACATGAACGCAAAGCTCAGGCCGTACATATGATGAGGCGCGACCGTGGCGACGAACCGGGAACCGGCCAGTTCTGCGCCCCATTGCGCACTGAGCCACTGGCTTTCACGTTCAAGACAAGAGACTGGTTTGATAATCTTCTGCGGTTTTCCGGTTGATCCGGACGTGAAGAGGACGAGCGATGCATTTTCCGGAAATGCAGGTAAAACGGAAAGCGGTTCAAGGGTAACAAACGGGAAGCGGAGAACAGGACAATTGAGCTGCAACGGCAGATCGGTAATCAGCGCATCGAATTCATCGCATTGCTCAGAGAGCTGAGCCTGACGAAAATGTCCGGGCAAAACAGGTGTTTTCCCGCTGTAAAGAACGGCCAGTAAAGCCACAGCGAACGAATAGTTATCTTCCAGACACAGCGCCCAGCGCGAACAGGGAGTCACACTGACACTGGCAAACAGCGTCGCGACATCCCGACGGAAGTCGCGCTGCCTGTACTCACGGGTTGCACTCCAGGCAACCAGATGATCGTCTGCTCTTTCCGTGCCCAGCCATTGGCACATTGGCAGCGTCACGGCTTGCGCAGACGCTTTCTGACTATCCATTCAATACCCATTAATAAACCAATCAGCAGATAACTGATCCCGCCGTTGTAAAGCGCCCACAAAGACACATCGCCTTTCAGGCAGGTATATAAAGCAAAAGATCCATTACAAACAAAAAACAGGCACCAGACTTGTGTCACGCGTCGCGTATAGACAACCCCTTCGGGCGGTAAGTCGGGCTCGTTCAGCCGGGCAAGGCGCTCAACCAGTGATTGCCGGGCGAACAATGAACTAAAAAACAGGCTCAGAAGCAGGAAATTCACCGCCACCGGGTAATACAACAGCATCGACGTTTCGCGCAGTAAAACGCTGGTGATGACCAGCACAATGCCAGCGACGGCCATCGCTTTACCGAAAAAAGTGAGCTGATTTAATTTTCCGCGAAAGGTGAGCAACCGCAGAATAAACGCAATAATCAGAAGGGGAGCAAGAATACTCATTCCCCAATTTTTTAAGCCACACCAGACCGCTACCGGATAAGCAATAATCGCCACGGGCATTGCCCAGCGAGCGGACGCTGCGACAAGCTGAAGGGAAAAGCGCCGGGTTTCAGACACAGCAACTATTGCGCTGGCGTGTTAAGTAATTCATCGATGGCATCAACAACATCCTGAACGGTTCGTACTGATTTGAACATTTCAGGTTTAATTTTTCTGCCCGTCGATTTCTGCAGATGAACAACCAAATCCACAGCGTCAATACTGTCTAATTCCAAATCTTCGTAAAGTTTGGCATCAGGGCTGATATCACTTTCATCAATTTCAAACAGCTTGATTAATAACGCGCTAATCTGCTGATAAATTTCTTGCTTCTGCATAGGAATCTCTTTAACCACGCTGAACTGATATAAACTGGCTAAGACTTTCAACGGAATAAAAATGCTCACGCATTTCCTGACTTTCAGCCGAAAGGATCACTCCGTAATGCTTTTTCAATGCCAGGCCTAATTCTAGGGCATCAATAGAATCCAGCCCCAACCCGTCGCCAAAAAGAGGCGCTTGCGTATCTATCTCGTCTGGCGTCATTCCTTCCAGATTGAGCGTCGCGATGATAAGTTCTTTAATGTCGTTACTTAATGAATCCATGACTTATTTCTCGTTATTTTGAGTATTACCGTGCATCAGTTCAGAGCGCAAATGCTGTGTCAGACGCCTTGCTGCCAACGCAGGCGAAAGATCCTGTTCATCAAAAAAATCCTCAGCCTTTACCTTATCGGCAACCGTGATGACAAACTGAGGTTTTACCCGCGGAATTTCGTACCATTTCCCCTGTTTGGTCAGCATGGGTGGCTGGCAGGAAATATGAACAATCCGTACATCACAACCGGCTCTCAGCGCGATATTTGCTGCACCACGCTGTAGCGTTATCGGTTTCTCAGGCAAAGAACGCGTCCCTTCAGGGAAGACCAGCAACGTTCCACCGGCCTTGAGGCGCGCCTCACAAGCCTGAAGCAACTCATCAGACCCTGAGTTCACCAGATATCCGGCTGCTTTGATGACGCCGGCCAAAAATGGGTTCTTCAGCAACGCCTGTTTGACGATGCAATCACAGCGCGGCATTCGTGAAGCCAGAATGACATAATCAAGAAGGCTGGGATGGTTCGCAACAATCAGGCATCCGGTATCCTCCTGAAACTTTTCATCGCCGACGAACCTGTAATCCATCACACCAAAAAGTCGTAATCCTCCGAGGAAAAGTCGAAAGCTATTACGAATGCTGTTCAGTGTCATCCGATGCAATTTTTCCGGCTGACGTATGATTAACCGCAACAGAGTAAACCAGAACAAAGAAAGCAGCAGTCCGCCAATTCCGAAAAGCGCAAAAAACATGCCTGTAACAGACCATCGCCACATCCGGTCCGGCAAAGAGGAAACGTCTTCCATTAAGGCAGATTCTTTCCTCACAATGCACGCGTCCATTGCCAGTGATGGCGACTATCAGCACTGACAATAAATGAACGTGATGAGGACAGATAACCCCGCAGGAATTGCAAACCCTGCGAAAGAGCAAGCGGATCGATTTCGCCGTTTTTTGAAATGCGCTGGCACTGCAAAGTATCGCCATCCGCCAATATTATTGCCATCGCGTAAGGCAGAAACTCGGAATTTACCGATTCAGCATAAAGGGAGGGAATTTCGCCATCAAAATCGACCAGCATGACGCGCGAAGCACCGCTTGCCAGCATAGATTGCGCTTCCAGCAGACCTTGCTGAAAACTGTCCGTACCGGCGGCCAGTGAGGTCACCGGCAGTGTATTTTTACTGATAATGGTTAACCAGCCAGCGGCGGTATTATGGACAGACATCGAAAATTCGGTGGGGGAAATAGCGTCGTCTTCTGCAAGCGCATGTAAAATACGCCCCGTTCTCTCAAGTTCACCGTGGCGGCTGGTAAAAATTGCGGCATCAACCTGATGTTTCGTAAGTAAGGACAAACCGGCATCGACGGCAAAACGACTTCCGATACTCATACGACGCGCAGCCATCATTGGGATCTGCGCGCTCTTTGGGATTTCACCTGAAAATGCATCCACACCGGACCATTGCGCCCATTGGATCCAATCGGCACAATTATTGATACCAGGAGCAACCGCCTGCCAGTCAAGTATATCCAGTGAGAATTTCATAATGATTAATCTTCGCGAATCTTCCGAATTAAGACTTTATGATATTTTATTAAAAGTTGCATCAGTAATCTGACAGGCTATTGCGCTGAATGATGTGTTTTAGTTATTTTTACAACAATTTAGATATTACCGACCAGAATACATATCTGATAAATCTTAATTTTATAGTGGGAAATAGCATTTGGGATTTTTATGAAATTAAAGTCAGCGACATTATAATGGGTTAAATTGGGAAAATATTATTATTCTCATAAAATAAGAACAGTGATTATATAGATTAATCTTCAACAGAAAGTTAATCGATTGATTTAAAATATCACACAGAGTTTTCAACCCGATAAAAAATCTTTAAATAAGAAATCCAGTACGTTTAACACCCGATTTTTTACAGATTTTAAAAATGCAAAAAACCCTGAATCTTTCGATTCAGGGTCTATGCAATTAGTGGCGGAACGGACGGGGCTCGAACCCGCGACCCCCTGCGTGACAGGCAGG
>NZ_JAEMGT010000127.1:0-23215 GCF_017655185.1 Rahnella sp. ChDrAdgB13
CACCGACTTGGGGGGCGGCCTATCGCCGCCACCCCCCAAGACCCCCCGGGCTCTTTCACTGCGCGCTATCGCGGGCACGACGGACATGTTCTGGGGCATTAGCGAGTGGCGCAAAATGTCATCGCTTCGCGATTCCCGAATTTCAGGCTTCGAGCCTAAGGTCTCGAACCGTTCATTCGGTGCCATTTTTGATCACGCCAATACACTTTTCTAAAATGAAGAATAGTCTGCCTTTGAATTTAAGATCGTGTGGGCGATTCAGAAATCTTGCTGAACGGAGCGGCCTGGAGACCAGAGGCTCCAGGACCGAGAGAAGGAACCGCACAGCGGCAAGATTTCCAGCCTGTCGCTGCGGTAACTGAAACATAGCCAGCGAGCGGAGCGCGCAGTAATAAAACGCAGGATTCCAAAGGGTTTCGTTTAAAACCCTTTGGGCCCGTGTGGGCGGCGAGCCCACGACCTTGACCCAGGGTGTTGACCTTAAAAAAGCCGAAATATAGCAGCGGCCTCCGCTATCTCTTCTGAATGTACGTCAGCGCCAGCGCCACCGCCAACACCAGCCCTTTGATAATATCCATCGCGTAGTACGGCACCGACAGCATCACCAGCCCGTTTGACAGCACGCCCAGAATCACTGCGCCCAGCAAGGTTCCCAGCGCATTGGGCTTGCCGGAACCGGCCAGCGAGAAACCGATATACGCGGCGGCAACGGCGTCCATCAGATAACCGCCACCGGCATTCACCTGCGAAGAACCGATACGTGACGCCAGCAAAATGCCGCCTGCGCCCGCCAGAACCGAAGAAATCACGTACGCAATCACGCGGTAACGCGCGGTGCGGATCCCCGCGAGGCGCGCGGCCAGCGGGTTGCCGCCGATGGCGTACATACGGCGGCCATGTTTGGTCAGCGACATAAACAGTTGTACCGCAATGGTCACGACCGCCATCACGATCACAATCACCGGCACCTGACCGAGCAGGCTGAATACCGCAGGTACCGTGCCTTCGGCCATGTCGCCGCTTGGCAGAAGCATGTTCTCCGTGATGGAACCGCCGTAACTGTAGGTCATCGCCGCGCCCTGAATCACAAACAGGCTGGCGAGGGTGGCGAGCATGTCGGGGATTTTCAGGATAACAATCAGGAAGGCGTTAAACAGGCCCACCAGCGTACACAGCGCGAGTGTGATCAGAATCGCTTCGGTGGTGCCAAACCCGTGCCAGACGAACATCGAAATCACCAGCGCATTGGCGAGCGACGCCGTTGAACCGACCGACAAATCAAAGCCGCCGACCGAAAGTGAAATCGATACGCCGATGGCAATCACCGTCACGATGGCGATGGAACGCAGAATATTGATGATGTTCGACGGCTCGAGGAAGTTGTCCGAGGCTACGCCAAAACCGGCGATCAGCAGCACAACGGTCAGCAACATGCCCCATTTATACAAAAATTCGAACAGCTGATGACGCCAGGGCTGACCCGCTGCCAATGTACTTTCTTTACTCACCACGGCTTTGCTCACGCGGGTGTTCCTCCGGTTGAATAGACTAATAAGGTTTCTTCGTCGACGTCTGCGGCGTCCAGTTCGGCCACGATGCGGCCATCCCATAACACCAGAATGCGGTCGCATAAACCGACCAGTTCGGCGAACTCACCGGAAGCATAAATAATGCCTTTTCCCTGTTGCGCCAGGCCGTCAATCAGCCTGAACACGTCCGTTTTGGCCTTGATGTCCACGCCTTTGGTCGGTTCGTCAAAAATCAACACCTGACTCTCACTGCGCAGCCATTTTCCGATAGCCACTTTTTGCTGGTTACCACCGGAAAGCCTTGCCAGCTTCTGCATCGGCCCGGAAGCGCGAATGCCTAAACGGCTGATAATATCTTTCGCCCACGACAGCGACTGGCGTTTACTGAAAATACTCCAGCGCGAAAACGAATCGTCAGCGGTGACGCTGAGGTTCATCGGGATATTTTCATCAATGAAAATCCCTTCCTTGCGCCGTTCTTCCGGCACTAATGCCAGACCCTGTTCGACGGAAAGATGCGGTTCTTTCGGCTTCCACGGTTTGCCGTTCAGCTCACCGCTTTCGACCTGGCTGGGCGTCGCGCCAAACAACGCTTTGCACAGTTCTGTTTTTCCGGCACCGGCCAGCCCGGCAATGCCGAGGATCTCACCGCGATGCAGGCGCAGTGAAATATCACGCAGTTTGTCTTTGTCGTGCATGCCGTGAATGCGCAGCAGCGTTTCGCCGCTGTGCGGCGGACGGCGTGGCGGATAAATATCATCGAGCTGATGGCCGATCATTTTCTCGATTATCTGCTCGTTGCTCAGGCCGTCCATGCTGTCATCGCTGACCAGACGGCCGTCGCGCAGCACCGTCATGCGGTCGCAGATTTCGCGCAGTTCATGAATGCGGTGGGAGATAAAGACCACCGCCATGCCCGCGTCTTTCAGTTTACGCACCAGTGCAAACAGACGGGCGCTTTCCGCCTGATCGAGCGGCGCGGTCGGTTCATCGAGGATCAGGAAACGGCATTTATGCGACAACGCGCGCGCCAGCAAAATCAGCTGTTTCTCGGCCAGCGTGCAGTTTTCGATACGGGCTTTCAGGCTGATGTTCAGGCCAAGCTGTTCGGTCAGCCGCTGCGCCTGACGGTATAAACGCGGCCAGTTATGCAAATGTCCGGGCTCGGAAAGCCGGTCCAGCATGATGTTTTCGGCGACATTCAGCGTCGGCACCAGCGCGACATCCACTTCCTGCTGCACCAGATGAATGCCGTGAGCGCGCGCGTGGTGCGGGAGTTTAATGTTCACCGGCTCGCCGTCGATGGTGATCTGCCCGGTGTAATGATCGTGCGTGCCGGAAAGCACAGCCATCAGCGTCGATTTTCCGGCGCCGTTCGCACCGACCAGCGCATGGACGGATCCGCCTTCCAGCGTAAAATCTACCTGGCGAAGCGCGGGAAAACCGGCAAATGAAATCGAGATGTTGCGCATCTCAAGACGGGAAGCGGTCACTGGACGTTGGCCTTCTAAACGGGGGATGTGGAGCTTCAGACGTTTAGCCGTCTAAAATGCGGTGTAGCAGAGTTTTAACATATTGTGTGATTTAATCAACCAATTAAAAGATCTAAGGAATGCTCAAACCGGCATAAGCGGCCAGGAACGTTTCAGGGTGAGGGCTGAACAAAAACATTTCACCGCGCAGGCAACTTCACTATTATCTGGATGCCTTACAAAGGCTTATAGAAATCAGGGTCATCAGTTTTCAGTAATAAAGGGATATTATTTATGGACTTAGATCTCAAGGGCCGGCGGCCGATCGCCACCCGGGATAAACGTTGGGCCAAAAACAGCGCGGTCTGGTTAAAGAATAAAGGCATTACGCCGAATCAGATTTCCGTGGCCAGCATGGGTTTTGCGCTGGTGTCCGGGCTGTGTTTTCTGCTGGCATTTTATTGTGAAACGGCTTTCGGGCGTGGATTTCTTCTCCTGCTGGCGGCGCTGATGATTCAGGGGCGGCTCATCTGTAACCTGCTCGACGGCATGGTGGCGGTGGAAGGCGGCATGGCCAGCCCGGCGGGACCCGTTTACAACGAATTACCGGATCGTGTTTCCGATACGCTGATTCTGGCGGGCGTCGGTTATGGTCTGGTGGCGATGCCGGAGGCCGTCACGCTGGGCTGGATTGCGGCGCTGCTGGCGCTGATGACGGCGTATTTGCGTCTGCTGGGCGGAACCTGCGGGCTGAAACAGCAATTTCTCGGGCCGATGGCAAAACAGCACCGCATGGCGATTCTGTGTGCGGGCGCGGTGATTGCGATTTTCCTGCCGTCGCAGTGGGGGCAACTCCTGCTGCTGAGTTGTCTGGTGATCATTACGCTCGGCGCACTGGTGACCTGCTGGCGTCGCGGTTCACGTATTTTGCGTGAACTGCATGAAAAGGCCGGAACTGAGGGAGATAACGATGGAACCTCGCACTAAATTACCGCTGGATGGCCGGCTGGTGGCCGGTTTTCTGGTACGGCTTTGCCGCCTGCTGACCGGCGTCCGCGCCCGCTGGCTGGCACCTTTACCTGAAAAACAGGCCCGCATTTACTACGCCAATCACTCCAGCCATCTCGACGGTATGGTGATTTGGGCCAGCCTGCCCGGTCATCTGCGTCCTCAGGTTCGTCCGGTTGCGGCGGCTGATTACTGGCTCTCTTCCAAATTGCGCCGTTACATTGCGCGTCGTGTGTTTAACGCGGTGTTGATCAAACGGCGTCCTGCTGAAAAGCAGTCTGAACAGCCGAACAATGCGCTGGAACTGATGAACGACCCTCTGAAAAAAGGCCAGTCGCTGATTATTTTCCCGGAAGGCACCCGTGGTAACGGCGAGGAAATCTCGGCGTTCAAAAGCGGGATCTGGCATCTCGCGAAAATGAATCCGGATGTCGAACTGGTGCCTGTTTATCTCGAAAACCTCAACCGTGTGCTGCCGAAAGGCTCCCGTCTGGTGGTGCCCATTCTGTGTTCGGCAACGTTTGGCGAACCGGTTGAAAGTATCCGGGAAGGGGAAGAGAAAGCGGAATTTCTGCTTCGTGCGCGGGCTGCTCTGGAGACACTGGCACCATGAATTTTCAGGATAAATCGTTAGTTTATTTACTGTGCGGATTGTTCGGTCTGCTGCTGATTGCCAGCATTCTGGGCTATCTGATCGCGCTGGTGAAAGGTAATACGCCGGTCGTCGCCAACCTCAATGCCCGCATCCGCGCCTGGTGGATGATGTGTATTTTATCGGTGATGGCAATGTGGTTCGGCCCGGTCGGCTCGACCCTGCTGTTTGCCGTGATGTCGTTTCTGGCCTTGCGCGAATGCATCACGCTGACGCCCACCCGGCGCGGTGACCACGAAGCGCTGTTCTGGTGTTTCTTCATTATGCTGCCGCTGCAATATTTGCTGGTCGGCGAACGCTGGTACGGCACGTTTGCGATCTTCATTCCGGTCTACGCGTTTCTGTTTATCCCAACCCGCATGGCACTGGCCGGAGACACGGTCAACTTCCTCGAACGCAGCGCGAAAATTCAGTGGAGCATGATGCTGGCGGTGTACTGCATCAGCCACGCGCCTGCCTTGCTGATGCTGAATATTCCCGGCTATGAAAACCAGAACATCAAATTGCTGCTGTTTCTGATGATTGTGGTGCAGATTTCCGATGTGTTGCAGTACGTGTTCGGCAAGCTTTTCGGCAAACGCCCGATTGCGCCGCGTCTGAGCCCGAACAAAACCCTTGAAGGCTTTGCCGGCGGGATCCTCAGCGCCACGCTGGTCGGGACGTTGCTGTGGTGGATCACCCCGTTCGCACCGTGGCAGGCCGCACTGATTTCGCTGGTCATCACCTTACTCGGCTTCGCCGGGGGCTTGTGTATGTCGGCGATTAAGCGCGATCGCGGCGTGAAGGATTTCGGCGCGATGATCGAGGGGCACGGTGGGATGATGGATCGCATTGATTCGTTGTGCTTTGCAGCACCGGTGTTTTTTCACCTGATCAGGTTTTATTTCACCTGAAGGGGAGGGATTTGGGTAGCCGCCCACACCGACTAAGACCTTGGGTTGCCACCCAAACCCGCACGACCTTGGGCTCGCCGCCCAAACACTTCAAGACCTTGGGTTGCCACCCAAACCGGCCTCAAGGGTGGTCTATCGCCACCACCCTTGAGAATCCCGGGCTCTTTAACTGCGCGCTGCCGCTCGCTGGCTATGTTTCAGGTGCCGCAGTTATTGCCGCGAAAACTTGCCGCTGCGCGGTTCCCTTACTCGGTTTCGAGCCACAGGTCTCGAAACTCTTCGCACGGCAAGCTTTCTGAAAGCGGCTGGGGGCTTATCTAAATTCAACGGCATTCTGTTTTCTTACTTAACTTTTGGTAAAACCGTCTGCTTATTTTTTTGATGACAATCAGCGGTGAGGTTGCGAATTAGAAAACTGCGGCCGCTTTCAAAACGACGTTGAGTGAGAGGTGAGAAACGGCGAGGTTTTTTTCCGAGCAGGTTCGAACCCGAAGCGAAAGTACCGCGCAGCGGCGGCGTTTGCGGCACTAGCCGGAGTTGCTGAAACATAGCCAGCGAGCGGCAGCGCGCAGTTGAAAAGCGCGGGTGTCCAGAGGGCGCGCGCGTTAACGCGCCCTTTGGGCCAGTTTGGGCGGCGAGCCCAAGGTTTTGCGGGTTTGGGTGGCAACCCAAGGTTTTGCAGTTTTGAGCGGCAACCCAAGGTTTTGCAGTGTTTGGGCGGCGAGCCCACGACCTGGAATTTATTCTTCGCTAAATCTAACCGCCACTCCCAGCGAATCCGCAGCGCGAACCAAAACCCGGCTGGTTAAGTCATTAAACGAAATTTCGCCCACGCGCAGGCTATTGCGCACCGCATCCAGCGACCGGGTCGCAAATTCCAACCCGACCATCCGCGCACTCCCGTTTTCCCCCTCCGGTACGATCCCAAACTCGGCCTGCGCCTGTTGTGGCGTCACAAACCGGACGGTTGCGCGACCGGCGCGTAATGTCACGCCTTCAGCGCTAGTCTGCAAGGCTTCTGCGCCGAACAGTTCGCCGTACACTTTCGCTGCGGCCTGCGGGGAGGCGGCGGAAATCACAAAACCGGTGATGTCCGCGACGCCGTTCGGGTGGTTTTGCCACTCGGTGCGCCACACCAGTTCCGGGGTCAGGTGCTGGCAAAAGAAACTGCGGCCATTGGGCACGCGGTCGGCGGCCAGCGGGACCGTGCGGAACCGGGCATTGGGCGAGGTGCCGTCGTTAAGCGCCACGGGGCGAAAGAATTCTGCCGGTGCTGAACCCGCGATGTTTTGCTGTTGCAGATGATCAAACACGGCGTTCGAATTCTGCGTTTTCCACACCAGACCGGTGAGGCCGAGCGGAGCCTGCCAGAGATCTTTACGCGTATGCGCATTGCCCGGTTCGAAGCCGAGCAGTTCCAGATAGTTTTCGCCGAAAATCGCCAGATGATTGCTGGAACCGAGCGAGTGATGGCCTCGCGGTGTGAGCTGGAAACCGAGACGACGGAACTGCTGCTCGGCACCGTTAAGCTGTTCGGCGACGTTAATCACTACGTGATCGAGCTGCGGAACCGGGCGTTGAGAAGTCTGTGAATCAGTCATTAAACGGTTCTCCCAGCGTTAACATCAGGCGGTTTGCCCAGGCGAAGAACGCCGCAGACTGCGCCAGATCGACGATTTCCAGTTCGTTCAAACCCTGATCGCGCAGTGCCTTAATGTGTTCCGGCGAGGCGACCGGCGGCGTGGCGGAGAGCGCGGCGGCGAAATCAATTTCGGCCTGCCAGCGCGGGGATTGTTCCTTGCTGAGAATGCCGCCCGGCGGGGTGTCGATCAGCCGCTGAACGTCTTCGGTTTGTTTGGAAAGCTGGCTGGCCTTACGCGAATGCACCGACGCACAGTAAATACAGCCGTTGATTTTGCTCGCTACGGTGGCCGCCAGTTCACGCTCTTTGCGCGGCAGGCCGCCGGAGGTGTAGAAAATGCCTTTGTCGGTCAGCGTACGTTGTTCAAGCACCGGCAGGTTACGGCCTAACAGGCGGAAATAGTCGGAATCGGTATGGCCAAATTTCGCCAGAATCGCCTGCTGGGCTTCATCAAATTCCTCCAGCTTTTTGGACGGGATCCACGGTTCCCAGCCAAGCTCTTCCTGCGTGAATGCCTGCGGTGCGTCGCGGCCGCTGTGGGTATTCGGTTCAGTGCGCCAGAACGCGGCGCCGACCGGTTTATTGCTGGCGTTTTCCACCGGTTTGCCGCCAATCAGACGGTAGCTGCGCAGCGCGCGGCTCTGGAAACTGACGAAAGCAATCAGCTGCGAAATCGTGACGATGGCATCCACCGACCAGCCCGCTTTTTTCAGTGCCTGTAAATGTGCAGGCGTGGCGCTGGCGGGTTTGAAGCTCAGGAGTTCGCCGTGAGTCAGCGCGGCGTCGAGACGGGCGGTTTCGTCGATGTCCGGCAAATCCTGCAAACGCTCAGAATAGTGATTGGTGAGCTGTGAATCGCCGTGCCAGCGCGCGACGTTTTGCGCTAAACGCAGACGCTCGGCCAGCGTGAAATCCACGCCGTCCTGTTCGGTAAACAGCGCATCGTAGCTGCCTTGCGCGTGGCGGGTCGCAGCGTCGCGGGTGTCGCGTGCCTGTTTCAGTTCAGAAGACGGCGCAATTTCAGCCAGTTTTTCCAGCAGATCAGTCGAATAAGTGGTCATAAGTTGTCCTGTGTAAATGCAGCCTTTGAGAGCGTAGGGTCGGCGGAAGAGGTGGAAACACGGCGCTGCGGCGTGCGGCGAACCCAGCCAAGGGCTGGCGCGACGTGACGCGCAATCAGTTCAATGGAACGCAAAATGTAAGGATGCGGCGGATCGATAGAATGCACCTGAAACGCCAGATCGGTGACGCGGGCCAGTGCGGTGTCGGCCTGTAGCGTGGCGGTGACCTGCTCCGCGGTGCCAAGATGCACGTCGAAGGTGCGGATGTAATCATCCAGCGTATCGCCGTTCACAATCTGTCCGCCGGCACGGTGATTTTCGGCCTGACGGCGTAAACCTTTTTGCGCCAGTTCGCGGGCTTCGTCGCCGTTTTCGGTCACAAATGCCGTGCGTGAGCCCATGATGCGCGGCGCAACGCCGTCCGGCAGCGCGTCGAGATAGGCATCGATAATCGGGTTTTGCAATTCGTCGAGACGCAGGTCTGGCGCATTCGCCGGGCGTGGCTGGGTGCGCGAAAGCATCAGCCCGTCGCCGGATTTACCGGCACGTGCGCCGCCGTCAACCGAGAATGTGGCCTGCCAGACGCGTTTTTCCAGATGCGGTGCCGCCGGATACAACCGGTTATCGGTGCCCGCCAGCGGTTCGCCGCGCCAGGCGGTCAGCAGGGTTTGCAGATTATGGCTAAACACCGCACCGCGCTCGCTGCTTTCAAAGCCGAACGGCAGAAATGACGACGGCGTGCCGCCGGAACCCAGCCCGATTTCAAGCCGTCCGCCGGAGAGTAAATCCAGCACGGCGGTGTCTTCTGCCACGCGCAGCGCATTTTCCATCGGCAGCGTAATCACGCCGGTGCCGAGACGGATAAAGCGGGTATGCGCCGCGACCTGAGCAAGGAAGACCAGCGGTGCGGGCAGGCCGCCTTCGGCTTCGTGAAAATGGTGCTGCGCGACCCACGCGGAGTCGAAACCCAGCTGCTCGGCGTGAATAATTTGCTCGGTCGCCAGCCGGTAACGTTCCTGCGCGCTGGTGTTATCCAGAAGTCGGGTGAAAAACCCAAGACGTTTGCTGCTCATAATGTCCCTCTTTTCTTTTTCATGTGCTGACTCAGGCGGCGCGGTGGCGGCCGGGGATCGCATCAATCAGCTGCCGTGTGTAATCGCTGGAAGGCAGCGCAAACACGTCTTCCACGTTGCCGGAATCCACCTGTTGCCCGCGGTTGAGCACCGAGACGCTGTGGGAGATTTGCCGGACGGTCGCCAGATCATGCGAGATAAATAAATAGGTCAGGCCGAGTGAATCCTGTAGCTCCCGGAGCAGGGTCAGGATTTGCGCCTGTACGGTGACGTCGAGCGCCGAGGTCGCTTCGTCGAGTATCAGTACTTTTGGTTCGAGGATCAGCGCCCGCGCAATCGCCACGCGCTGACGCTGGCCGCCGGAAAGCTCACGCGGTTTGCGGCCCAGCAGTTCTTCCGGCAGCGCCACGCGGCGGGCGATATCCAGAACGCGCTCACGGCGTACGGCTGACGGGATTTTTTCGAAGTTCAGCAGCGGTTCTTCAATCACGCTGAACAAGGTCTGCGACGGATCCAGCGAGGCGAACGGGTTCTGATAGACCAGCTGAATTTTACGGCGTACCTGACGCAGCGCTTCGCCTTTGAGGCGCGTGATGTCTTCGCCGTCGATCAATACGCGGCCGCTGTCCGGTTTCTGAAAACCGAGCAGAATGCGCGCCAGCGTGGTTTTACCCGAGCCGGATTCGCCGACCAGAGAATGCGTGGTGCCGCGCGGAATGCTGAACGAAACGTTATCAACGGCGCGGAATGCCGCCTGATGTTTACCGCCCAGGGAGAAATCATGGGTGACATTTTCGACCAACAGCACCGGTTCGGCGACGGCGGCAATATGCGCGCGGTGTCGGCCGGAAAGGGCAGGAACGTCGGCAAACAGCTGGCGGGTGTAATCGCTTTTCGGCGCGTTCAGCACTTCCGCCGTCACGCCCTGTTCCTGCACCTGGCCGTGGCGGAACACCAGTAAACGGTCGGCGCGTTCGGCGGCAATCGCCAGATCGTGCGTGACCAGCAAAACAGCGGTGCCGGATTCGCGGCGCAAATCGTCAATCAAATCCAGAATGCGTTTTTGCACCGTGACGTCGAGTGCGCTGGTCGGTTCGTCGGCAATGATCAGCGCCGGTTGCAGCGCAATGGCAATCGCAATCAGCACACGCTGTTTCATGCCACCGGAAAGCTCGTGCGGATACTGTTTCGCGCGCTGTTCCGGGTGCGTAAGGCCGACACGGGTCAGCAGTTCCACCACGCGTGCGTCGCGCTGAACACGCGGCAGACGCTGGTGGATATCCAGAATTTCGGCAACCTGCGAACCGATGGTTTTCACCGGATCCAGAGAACTGGTCGGGTCCTGCGGGATCAGGCTGATACGTGCGCCGCGCAGGGCATCAAGGCGGCGCTGCGACCACTGGCTGATGTCGGTGCCGTTCAGGCGGATTTCGCCCTGTTCGATATGACCGTTCTCCGCCAGCAGGCCGATGATCGACTGCGCGGTAGTGGTTTTACCGGAACCGGATTCGCCCACCAGTGCCAGCACTTCTCCGGCGTTAATGGAAAATGAGACGTTGTGGACGACAGCTTTGCCGTCATAGGCAATCGTCAGATTATCCAGCTCAAGAACGGGTGCGGCGTGGTTATTCAAAATCGCCTGTGTGCTCATCGCGTTCTCCTGCGTAATGACTGGCTGATGCGGTTGGCGGAAAGCACCACCAGCACAACGACGATGCCGGGGAAGGTGGTCAGCCACCAGGCGGTTGAAATGTAGTTACGGCCTTCGGCAATCAGTAAACCCCATTCCGGCGTTGGCGGCGGTGTGCCGTAACCGAGGAAACTCAGGGTGGAAATCGCCAGAATCGCACTGCCAAATTGCAATGCCGAGAAGGCGATGACCGAGGTCAGCGAGTTCGGCAGAATGTGCCGCCAGAGGATCGAGAAGAAGGTGCCGCCGCTGCCATAGGCCGCTTCGACGTAATCGCTGTGGCGCACCAATACCACTTCGGCGCGGGCGAGGCGGGCGAAGTTGGCGACGGAGGTGACCCCGACGGCAATCGCCGCGTGAACCGTGCCGAAGCCGAGCAAAATGATGACGCTTAGCGACAACAGCAGGCCGGGAATCGACAGCAACACGTCGTTGATGCGCATGACAATTGCGTCAACAATGCCGCCGCTGGCACCGGCTGCCAGCCCTAATGCGGTGCCGAACACCAGCCCGAGCGCCACGGCGACCAGTGCGCCGGAGAGTGAATGCGACGCGCCGTAAACGATGCGGGCGTACACATCGCGGCCGAGCTGATCGGTGCCCAGCCAGTGACCGGCCTGCGGAGCCAGACGCTGTGCGCCCGCGATGCCTTCGGTGCCGCTGTAACCGGTAAACCAGCCGGGCGCGACCGCCCATAAAATCACGGTCGCGATCACCAGCCAGGCGATGATCAGCCCCGGCTGTAAACGGGCCGGTTTCCAGCGGCGGCGCTGTGTGGCGGGCAGGGAAAGAGTGCTTTTACCCAGCGGTAAGCTGCTCATGCGGTGGCTCCCTTTGAGTTTTTCGAAGTGTTAGCTTTAAGACGCGGATCAAGCAGCGGATAAAGCAAATCAACCAGTAAATTGATGCCGACAAAAGCGGCGGCGGAAATCACCACAATCGCCTGTAAAACCGCGACGTCCTGATTGTTCACCGCCTGCTGCGTCAGTTGCCCGAGGCCGTTCAGGCCAAATACCGTTTCGGTGATCAGCGCCCCGGCGATCAGTTCGCCAAACAGCAAACCGGCGATAGTCAGCACCGGAAGCAGGGCGTTGCGCGCCACATGACGCCACAGCACGCCGCTGCGGCTGGCCCCCTTGGCGCGGGCGACGGCGACGAACGGCTGGGTCTGCACCTGATCAATGCTGCGGATAAGAATTTGCGCCAGCGGTGCGGAAATCGGCACGGCCAGCGTCACCACCGGTAAAATCAGCCCGACCCATTCCCCCGGATTGATCACCGGGATCCAGCGCAGATGGAAAGAGAAAAACTGAATCAGCGCGATGCCGAGCCAGAAGGTCGGAATGGAAATAAACAGCGACGGCACCGACTGCAACAGGTTTTTCAGCCAGCCGAAATGCAGCAGGCTGGAGATAAACGCCAGCGCAAAGGCCACCACGGCGGCCAGTGCGAAGCCCATCAGCGCCAGCCGCAAGGTCGGCGGAAAGTTGCTGCTGAGTAATTCAGTGACCGGTACGCCAGCCTGAATCGAATAGCCCAGATCCCCGCGCAGGAAATTCCCCAGCGTATGCAGATATTGCTGCACCAGCGGCACATCCGCGCCGTAGGCCGCGCGCATATCCGCGATTTGCGCCGGGCTCAGCCCCATGTCCGGGTTCTGGAATTTAATCAGAATGGCATCGCCAGGCAGCACTTGCAGGAGAATGAAAGAGACGGTAAACGCCGCCCACAACACCAGCAAAGCCTGCCCGAACCGGCCGCTAACGTATCGGTTCATGATTCACTCCTGCCTGTTAGTGCTTTTCAAGCCATGCGCCGTAGAAGCTCGGACGGCCAACGGCTTCGAAGCTCACGCCTTTAAAATAAGGCGCACCGGCAAAGACCTGCGGTTCTTCGAAAATCGGAATGACGTAAGCCTGATCGAGCAGGTAGTTCTGCACGTCACCGGCCAGGGCCAGACGTTTTTTCGGATCCACTTCAGCTGAAATCGCCACCAGCAGGTCGTTCAGTTTGTCGTCACGGAAACTTTTCACCTTGCTGCTCAGGCCGCCTTTTTGCAGCAGCGCATCGCGGTTGGTCGGGTAAAAGGAGCTTTTGATGACGTCCGGATCGGCGCGGCCGACTTCCACCACGTTCGCCGGAGTTTTTTCAGGATCCAGGTTGTCCGCCACGCGGCTGCCCGCGTCACCGGCCAGAATGTTCAGCTTCGCGCCGACCTGATTCCACTGCTGTGAAACCAGCTGCAAGACTTCTTTGTTTTGCGGCTGCGGCAGGGATTCATAAATGGTCAGCGACAGCGTTTTGCCATCTTTCTGGCGCAGGCCGTTCGGGCCCGGTTTCCAGCCTGCTTCATCCAGCAGTTTTTTCGACAGCGTCGGGTCATAAGTCAGTTTGTTGCTCAGATCCACGTAACCGGCGGCGGTTTTGGCGATGACGGAGGTGGCCTGCGGATAGTTTGGCGAGAACAGCGTATTGACCACCTGTTTGCTGTTGGTGGCGTGCAGCAGCGCCTGACGGACTTTGAGATCCGACACCAGCGCGTTGTCCGGACGGAACGAAATGCTGTCGTTCACGCCTTTGGTTGGCGCGGCATAAATCGGGAAGTTCTGGTCTTTGGCCTGTTTCTCGTCGTACGCCTGAACCTGACGGATGAAATCTGCCTGACCGGCCAGCAGCGCGCCGATACGCACGCTGTCTTCGCCGGTGACGATCACTTTGATGCCGTCGAGATTGGCGCGGCCCTGCTGTTTGAGGTTTTTCGGCCCCCAGTTGTAATCTTTGCGCGCCGTCAGATCGACTTCACGACCGAGCGTTTCCTTGCTGACGACGAACGGGCCGGAACCGATGATGTGCGTTGCGTCACCCAGCGCATCAAAATTGCGATCCAGCGTGCTCAGTGATACCAGCCCGGAGCCGATGGTCGCCGTGCCTTGCAGGAAGCCCGGTGAGGATTTTTTGAAGTAGAACTTCACGGTCAGCGGGTCAATCACTTCGCTGTGGTCGTAGTTATTAATCACTTCGGAAACCGGCAGATGGCGTTCTTTATTGCCCAGCCCGTAGGTGTCGAAGTTTTTCGCCACGGCGTTAGCATCAAGCGGCGTGCCGTCGGAGAAGGTCACGCCCGGACGCAGTTTGAAGGTGTATTCGGTTTTGTCGGCGTTGAAGCTCCAGGACTCAGCAATCCACGGTTCGACTTCCAGCGTCTGCGGGTTCTGATAGGTCAGTTTGTCGGTGATCTGATTGAGGATGCCGCCGTTTGGGTAAAAACCACCGGCCGGAGGATACAAATTGGTGTGCGCCTGTTGTTCAAGATAAACCAGTGTTCCGCCCTTAACCGGTGTTGCGTCGGCGGCAAAAACGGCGGAAGAACTGGTGATCAATACCCCTAAAGCCAGGGCGCGTGTGACCGCGTTTTTCCGGCGAAGAATGTGCATAGTGAGACCCTTTTTATTTTTGGCGATGTCTGGCAGATGAATCACTTTTTATTCATATAGAACGAAAGTGCTGGTTCCATAACAAACCAATTTAAAGGGGAGGTGAACGAAGGAATTTCGCATTACTTAGCTGCAATGTGGGAATGTGTGAGGCGCAGAAAGAAAAAAACCAGCGGCTAATCCGGACGGGTGGACCGGATAACCGCTGGCGATCATCAAAAATGATGAGCTAAGGAGAAACTGAGGTCGTCAGTGATCTTTTAATGCAGCTTCTGTGCCAGTTTTTATTTCCGGCTGCGTTTTAACCTGTTTGCTGCGGCTGAGGAAGGCGTTCAGCAAAATTGCGCCAAACGTTGCTGTGCCGATACCGCCCATGCTGAAGCCGCCCAGACTCAGGGTAAAGTTGCCTGCGCCCAGTACCAGCGTGACCGCAACCATGATGAGATTGCCGTTAAGACCCAGATCCACCTGGTTTTGTACCCAGATGCGCGCACCGGCGACGGCAATCAATCCGAACACCACAATCGACGCGCCGCCCAATACCGGACCGGGAATGGTGTGGATCAGTGCACCAAATTTGGGCGAAAAGCCCAACACAATGGCAACAATGGCAGCAGCGACGAAAATCAGCGTGGAATAAATTTTTGTGACCGCCATGACGCCGATGTTTTCCGCGTAGGTTGTCACGCCGGTTCCGCCCGCAGAGGCTGACAGTAATGTCGCCAGCCCGTCGCCGACAAACGCGCGGCCCATGTATGGATCGAGATTTTTACCGGTCATGCCCGCGACCGCTTTAATGTGCCCGAGGTTTTCCGCCACCAGAATCACGGCCACCGGCGCAATCATCAGCATTGCGTGGGTGCTGAACACCGGCGTGGTGATGGTCGGCAGGCCAAACCACGGCGCCTGCGCGACGGTAGTGAAATCTACCGGCGCGCCCAGCCCCATGACGTTTGTGACCAGCATATAGATCAGATACGCCGCCACCAGCCCGAGCAGCAGAAGTAAACGCTGCACCAGCCCGCGGGTGAAAACGGCCACTGAGCCAATACACAGCACGGTGACCACCGCCATCCAGCTGTCAAACGACGACGCGGAGACGCTGTTAATGGCAATCGGCGCGAGGTTCAGACCAATTGCCATCACCACCGCACCGGTCACGACCGGCGGCATCAGGCGTTCAATCCAGCGCGTACCGACGGCCATCACCACAAAACCAATCAGCGTATAAATGACGCCGCAGGCAATAATCCCGCCGAGCGCGACGCCGATATTCGGGTTTGCGCCGTGGCCGCTGTAGCCGGTCACCGCAATCACCAGCCCGACAAACGCCGCGCTCGACCCGAGGTAACTCGGCACGCGTCCGCCGACCACCAGGAAAAACAGCAGGGTGCCGATGCCGGACATCAGGATCGCCATGTTGGCGTCAAACCCCATCAGCAGCGGCATTAATACCGTCGCGCCGAACATGGCGACGGTATGTTGCAGCCCCATAATCACCGTCGGCCCTAACGGCAGCCTTTCGTCTGGCGCAATAACGGCGCCATCCAGATTGCCTTCTCTTTTACGCCACTTTGGAAACCAGGAGGTATTGGTATTTGCCATGCTGCAATTCCCTAATCAGGTTGAGTTAACAGGCTGACTGCCGCATCAGCGGGTGATAGCGGCGGTCGAAATACACCAGTCCGTGGCGTTCGTCGTTGCGGGTGATCGCGACGGCTTCGCAAAACAAAATATCGTGGGTGCCGACGCGGGTGACTTGCGTGATTTTGCAATCAAACGAGACCAGCGCATCGCTGAGAATGGGAGAACCGGTGGAAAGGGATGACCATTCGGCGGCCTCAAAGCGTTGTTCCATTGGCGTTTTTCCGCCGAATAAATTCGACAGCGATTCATGACATTCGGCGAGCGTGTTGACGCACAGCACCTGATTTTCGGTAAATGCCGGATACACCGACGCCGAGCGGTTCAGGCAAACGAGCAGGGTCGGCGGTGAGTCGGTGACGCTGCACACGGCGGATGCGGTAAAGCCCGCGCGACCGCCGGGGCCGTCAGTGGTGATAATGTTAACGGCGGAACCGAGATGCGCCATCGCATCGCGAAACGCTTGTTTTTCAACGGCTGGCGTAGCGGTTAATGTTTCGGCCATGTTGTCTCCGTGGGCAGGCGATGGGAAGGCGCGGCAGGTTTTTGCGATGAATGCCGTTGCAGCCATTCCAGTAAAATCGGGTTAAACGTTTCCGGGTCGGTCACGCTCATAGCATGGCCGCCGTACAACATTTGTGTGTGTTCACCGTTCGGCAGGCGTTCGGCGAGATCGGCAGAACGCATCCACGGCACCAGCAAATCATCTTTGCAGCTGAACGCCAGCGTGGGCGCGATGACCTGCCCGAGCGTTTGGGTCAGATCGGAATTCATCAGCGCCTGTAAACGGTGAAGCAGATTTTCCATTCCCTGGAAATGCGCCACCTGATGCTGGCGCTCATCCTGAAGTAATGCGTCGTTGGCCGACAGCCAGTCGCCCGGATACAGAAACAGCGGTTGCGCCTGCACGTAGGCATCGACGCCGCTGTTGAGCAGTAAATTCTGGCGGACTTCAAAGCACCGGCGCGTCTGGTTGTCGAGCTTCGCCCAGCCGTTGATCACCACCAGGCTTTGCAGCAGCGCGGGATAACGCAGTGCCAGATGCAGGCCAATAATGCCGCCGAGCGCGTGACCTGCCAGATGGCAGCGGGTGATATCCAGTTCGTTGAGCAGTCCGGCGAGTTCATCGGCCATATCTTCCATCCGGTAACCGGCGGGCACTGTGCCTTTGCTGACGCCGGTTCCGTGCTGGTCATAAATGATGACGCGAAAATGCTCGCTCAGCATCGCCAGCTGGGGTTGCCAGAAACTGCCTGAACCGCCGAGGCCGGAGGAAAGCACCACGGTTTCGGCGTCTGCATTATTCTTACCCAATACCTTGTAATACATGATGTTTCCTCAAGGTCTTCAGGAGAACGGATCCCGGCGTTTTACTTGCCGATGTGCGCGATGGTGGCGATTTCAATCAGCGCGCCCGGTTTGACCAGCCCGCACTGAATGCAGAACCGCGCCGGTTTTTCGCCCGGAAAGTACTCAGCGTAAACCTGATTCACGGCGGCGTAATTCGCCCAGTCGGTTATGAAAATCGAGTTCATGGTGACGTCATCCATTGCGCCGCCTGCGGTTTCAATCACGCTTTTAATGGTTTCCAGCACATGGCGGGTTTGCGCGGCGGCATCGCCCAGATGCACGACGTTATTGTCTTTATCAAAAGGCAGTGTGCCGGAGACGTAGACCACGCCGTCGGCCAGCGTTCCCGGAACAAACGGTGCCAGCGGAACGCCGCTGCCAGCCGGAATAATGGCACTTTTAGGCATATTGCTATTTCCTCTTCATAAAGCCGTTATGCGGCGTTTTGTTTAGCGTCATAACCCACGGCGTCGCAGAAGTTGCGGACGCTGGAGACCCAGCCGAAGAACGTTTCGATGTTATAAATCGCCGCTTTTTGCGCGAATTCCGGGCCAGCCTGATGGGTGGCGTCTTCAAGCACCACGCCGAAATATTCGAGGAAGAAACCGTCACGCAGCGTGGATTCCACACACACGTTGGTGGCGATGCCGGTAAACACCAGATGGTGAATGCCGTAACTGCGCAGCAAGCTGTCGAGCTGGGTGTTGAAGAATCCGCTGTAGCGCGGTTTTGGCAGCACGATGTCGCCCGGCTGTGGCCGGAGTTCATCCACCAGGTCGTAATCCCAGTCGCCTTTTGCCAGTAATTTGCCCATCAGCTCCGGGCGTTTACGCATGGTTTTCAGCGCGTTGGATTTGTGGAAATTTGGCGAACCGGCACCCCCGGCCTCAACGTACTGGTTGTCCCAGCCGTTCTGGAAGAAGATCACTTTGATGCCTGCGGCACGCGCGGCGGCAATCGCCACTTTGATGTTGGCGATCACCGGTGCGGTGGCGGAAACGTCAAAACCGGCTAAATCCAGATAACCGCCCTGCGAGGCGTACGCATTCTGCATATCAACCACAATCAGCGCCGTTTGCTGTGGCGTAAACGCAATGGCTTCCGGGCGGGCCGTGAGAATGGTTTCCTCACCGCTGTTTTTTGGCTCGCGGCGAACCACGTTCAGTTCTTCAACCGCTTTGGGTTTCTCAAACAAAGTCATCAGGCCACCTCTTTCTGCTGCGTTGCGATGTGCTGGCGGGTTTTCATTAATGGCTGGATGAAACGGCCAAAGTTTTCGATGCCTTCTACGAAATCGTCGAAGGTCAGCAACACGCCACCTGCGCCGGGCACGGTGTCGATTTCATCAAGCATTCTGGCGACGCTGGCGTAGGAGCCGACCAGCGTACCCATGTTGATATTGACCGCCGACGTGGGATCGGCCATCTGGCGGACATTGGTGTCAGCACCGGATTTGGTATCTTTGCTGCTCTGGTCGGTGAGCCACGCCAGCGCACCGGCATCGGCACCGTCTTTATACAGTTCCCATTTGGCGCGGGCGGCGGCGTCGGTTTCATCCGCAATGACCATAAAGAGAACGTAAGAGGAGACATCGCGGCCTTCAGCTTCCGCCGCCGTTTTCATGCGTGCAGCGGTCGGCGCAAACGCGGTTGGCGTGTTAACGCCTTTGCCAAAACAGAAGTTGAAATCGGCGTGTTTAGCAGAGAACGCCATGCCTGCGTCGCTTTGTCCGGCGCAGATCACTTTCATTTCAGACTGCGGGCGCGGGCTCACACGGCAGTCGTCCATCTTGAAGAATTCGCCGTCGAGCGTGCAGTGGCCGGTGCCCCACAGGTCGCGCAGGACGCTGACATATTCGGTCAGATAGTCATAACGGCGGCTGAAATAGTCGTCGCCCGGCCACATGCCCATTTGCTCGTATTCCGGTTTCTGCCAGCCGGTGACGACGTTCACGCCGAAACGACCGTTGGAGATGGAATCAATCGTGGCGGCCATGCGCGCCACAATTGCCGGTGGCATCACCAGCGTGGCGGCGGTGGCGTAAAGCTGGATGCGGGAGGTCACGGCGGCAAGGCCCGCCATAAGCGTGAACGACTCCATGTTGTGTTCCCAGAATTCGGTTTTACCGCCGAAGCCGCGCAGTTTGATCATCGAGAGCGCGAAGTCAAAATGGTAGTGTTCCGCCTTCTGCACGATGGTTTTGTTCAGTTCAAAAGTCGGTTTGTACTGTGGCGCGGTTTCAGAAATTAACCAGCCGTTGTTGCCGATAGGAATGAAGACACCGATTTTCATAGCTCACCTCAGTTGAAGATTTATTTTTCAATACAAGGGCTTGCGAAAATCTCTGCGCGGCTTGAGTGCGTCCTGCGGGTTCCGAATTGCACCGTGCTGAAATTTCCTAACGGGGTGAGTATTGCAAGGGCAGTGCCACTTTTTTAAAAGTTATGGTTATCAATAAGTTAAAAATGTGTTTTGACTTGTGGTGGAGCAAACGGTCTGTTTCAGACCATTTGGTCAAAACAAACTGCACATAAATCAGGCAGGAATGTCCGCAAATGGTGCATTTTTGTTAAATAACACAATTATTGTGGTTATTTATTTGTTGTTTAATTGACCGGACTTATAGCGATAGTCGCGTTTATCCCTATTTGTTATGATTTCTCCCTTGCTGTTTGTCTCAGGAAATCCTTGTGAAGCCATTGGTCGAACCTCCTCAGCCCGCCGCCGGGGAAAGCAACTCCCGCAAAACCGGGGTGAAAGCACCGACGCGACGCTCGCGGGCGGTCGCCGCCAAACGTGGCAATATCATGGCCGCCGCGCTGGAGTTTTTCTCGCTGTACGGCATTCACGGCACCAGCCTGGATCAGGTCGCTGAGCGTGCCGATGTCTCAAAAACCAATCTGCTGTATTACTTCCCGTCGAAAGAAGATCTGTATATCGCCGTGCTGAAAGGCCTGCTGGATATCTGGCTGGCACCGCTGAAAGCGCTGCAACGGGATCAGCATCCGCTGGAAGCGATACGTGAATATATCCGCCTGAAACTCTGTGTTTCACGCGATCATCCGCAGGCGTCGCGACTGTTTTGTCTGGAGATGGTGCAGGGCGCGCCGCTGCTGAAACAGGAACTCGGCGGCAGCCTGAAAACGCTGGTGGAAGATAAATCGGATGTGATCCGCGGCTGGATCAAAGATGAATTAATTGCGCCGGTTGACCCGATGCAGCTGATTTTTATGCTGTGGGCAACCACCCAGCATTACGCCGATTTTGGTGTGCAGGTGGAAGCCATCACCGGCAAAACGCTCAACGATCCTGAATTTTTCGAACTGACCGTGAGCAACGTGCAGCGCATTATTACCGAAGGCATACAGCTTCGGGCTTGAAGAGGTCAGGATGGATTCGGTTTCACAATTAGTCTTGGGCGCCGCCGTGGGTATCGCGGTGATGGGCAAGCGGACGCCGGTGTGGAAATCCGCACTGGCGGGCGCGGTCTGCGGAACGCTGCCGGATCTGGATGTTTTCTACGATCACGGCGACGCCATCAGCAATATGACGCAGCACCGCACGGACACTCATGCGTTGTTGTATCTCACGCTGGTTTCGCCGCTGCTCGCCTGGATGATGGCGAAAATTTTCAGCGCCGGGCAGCACTTCAGACGCTGGTGCAGCACGGTCTGGCTGGCGCTGATCACGCATCCGTTGCTGGATTTAATGACGGTTTACGGCACACAGCTGGGCATCCCTTTTACGCATTATCCGTTTGCGGTCGGCAGCATTTTCATCGTCGATCCGCTGTATACCTTGCCGCTGATCATCGGCGTCGGGCTGGCGCTGTACCGTGAGCAACAGCGCGGGATTATGTGGAATAACGTGCTGCTGGGCGTGAGCTGTTTGTATCTGGTCTGCACGGTTATCGAGCAACATCAGGTGACGGTGCACGTCAGCGAAGAATTGCAGCGGCAGAACATCGAAAGCACACAGGTTCTGGTGACGCCGACGCCGCTCAACTCACTGGTGTGGCGCGTCGTGGTGATGAATAAAGACAGCTACGGCGAAGGTTTTACATCGCTGCTGCACCCGGATTCCCCGATCCGTTTCCGCTTTTATCCGCGCGGAGAAGCACTTTACGAAGCGCATAAAGACAATGCGTTTCTCGCCCGCGTCGCGTGGTTTAGTCACGGATTTTTCAGTGTGAAAGAGCAGGGCGGCCACATTCTGGTGAGCGATTTACGCATGGGTCAGGAACCGGATTACACCTTTGTGTTTGATCTTGGCGAGATGAAAGCCGGAGAACCGCCTCAATTACCGGTCAAAGTGGCCTCGGCCAGACCCTCAGCGGTGAAAATGTGGCGGCAGTTCAGATCGGCGCTGGATGTGGAGTAAACAACCCAAGAAAAAGGAGCCGTAAAGGCTCCTTTCTACTATTACCGGTTCAGTTAAGCGCGGCGGCTTCTGCTTCGCAGCCAGTAGCCAATGCCGAGGATCACGAACCAGAGCGGCGTAACCATCAGCGCCTGACGGGTGTCATCCTGCAAAGTCAGCAGCACCAGCACGAAGGCGAAGAACGCCATGCATACCCAGCACATGATTTTGCCGAGCGGCATTTTGTAGATGGACGCTTCGTGAAGTTGCGGACGTTTACGACGGTAGACCAGATACGAGCAGAGGATGATGGTCCAGACGAACATAAACAGAATCGCAGAAACGGTGGTGACCAGCGTGAAGACCGTCACCACGTTCGGGATCAGGTAAATCAGCACCACACCGCCAAGCAGGCAGATGCAGGAGAAGGTCAGCCCGTTAGACGGCACGGCGCGGGAAGAGAGTTTGCCGAACGCTTTCGGCGCATTGCCTTCCTGGGCCAGACCAAACAACATGCGGCTGGTGGAGAACACGCCGCTGTTGGCGGAAGAAGCAGCAGAGGTCAGCACGACAAAGTTGATGATGCTCGCCGCAGCCGGCAGACCGGCCAGAACGAACAGCTCAACAAACGGGCTTTTATCCGCAACAACGTGGCTCCACGGTGTAACTGACATAATCATGATCAGCGAGAAAACGTAGAACATGATGATGCGCAGCGGGATTGCGTTGATGGCGCGTGGCAGCGATTTCTGCGGATCTTTCGTCTCGGCAGCCGTTGTGCCCACCAGTTCAATCCCGACAAAGGCAAACACCGCAATCTGGAAACCGGCGAAGAATCCGCTGACGCCTTTCGGGAAGAATCCGCCATCGTTCCACAGGTTACTGAAAGCCGCGACGGTGCCGGTTGGGGTCTGGAAATGTGTCAGAACCATCACCAGTCCGGCAATAATCAGCCCGACAATGGCGACGATTTTGATCATCGCGAACCAGAATTCCATCTCACCAAACATTTTGACGGTAGCAAGGTTCAGGCTAAGAAGAACCAGAACGCAGAGCAGCGAGGCGATCCATTGTGAAAGACCGGGGAACCAGAATTGCGCGTAGGCGGTGATGGCGACGACGTCGGCGATACCGGTGACGACCCAGCAGAACCAGTATGTCCAGCCGGTGAAATATCCGGCCCACGGACCGAGAAGGTCGGCGGCAAAATCGCTGAAGGATTTGTATTCAAGATTGGAAAGGAGCAGTTCGCCCATTGCGCGCATCACGAAAAACAGCATAAAGCCGATGATCATATACACGAAAATGATGGAAGGACCGGCGAGACTGATGGTTTTTCCTGAGCCCATAAACAGGCCGGTACCGATGGCACCGCCGATAGCGATAAGCTGAATATGGCGGGTTGAGA